>USBP01000093.1 GCA_900552985.1 uncultured Oscillospiraceae bacterium | reverse complement strand
GCTCAAGCGCGAGCCAATGGATTTTGCGCTCTGGAAGGCCGCCAAGCCCGGCGAGCCGAGCTGGGATTCCCCCTGGGGCAAGGGCAGGCCCGGCTGGCATATCGAGTGCTCCGCCATGGTGCGCCGGTATCTGGGCGAAACGATCGACATCCACTGCGGCGGGCAGGATCTTATTTTCCCGCATCATGAGAATGAAATTGCGCAGAGCGAGTGCTGCAACGGCGTGCCCTTTGCGCATTACTGGATGCATAACGGCTTTATCAATGTGGATAACCGCAAGATGTCGAAATCGCTCGGCAATTTCTTCACTGTGCGTGATGTGGCGAAGGAATATGGCTATGAGCCGATCCGCTATCTGATGATTTCTTCGCAGTACCGCAGCCCGATCAACTACAGCGTTGAGATCATTGAGCAGTGCCGCGCGGCGCTCGCGCGGCTCTACAGCTGCCGCGACAGCCTCGACTTTGCGCTGAAAAACGCCGAGGAGGCCGCCGGCGCAGAGGATGATGCGGTGATTGAAAAGCTGGAGGAGCGCCGCCGCCAGTTTGAAGAGGCGATGGATGACGATCTGAACACTGCGGATGCGCTCGCAGCCGTTTACGAGCTTGTGCGCGATATCAACACCCATGTGACGTCCGGCGTGCATTCCCGTAAGCTGTGCGGGCATGCTTCGGCGCTGTTTGACACGCTGTGCGGCATCCTTGGCCTTGTGTATTGCCGGGCGGAGGAAAAGAGCCTGGATGATGAGATTGAGGCGCTTATTGAGCAGCGCAACGCGGCGCGCAAGGAGAAAAACTGGGCGGAGGCGGACCGCATCCGCGATGAACTCAAGGCGCGCAATATCCTTTTGGAGGATACGCCGCAGGGCGTGAAGTGGAAATACGCCGAATGATCCGCAAGCAAACAGGTGTCGCAAAACCGGGCCCTGCGTTATTTTGCCCAGGGCCTTTTGGCTGCAAGCAGAAGTCAGAGCACAGATGAGCCGGTTAAGGCAGCCCGGCATCAGCCCAAAATCCAGCGTCCCCTTCTCAAAAGCGAAAGTATGCCTCCTGCAAGGGGTTCGGCTTGACAATTCCCAGTATCATTTGATATGATAACACGAAGATGAAAAACTTTTCCGTTTTCTGCGATAAGATATTGGAAGGCGGCGCACAGCGTTGGCGGTCGCCTTTTGGGACGCTCCATCTGAAAAAAGGACGGCTTTTTTCATTAGGGATGGAATTGCGTCTCCCTGTTGGGTGTAAAAGAGGAGTGATCTGAATGATGAATACGGATCATCTGTGCATGAGCTGTATGCGGGAAATCGGCGAGGAAAAAACCTGCCCCTATTGCGGCTTCCATGCCGATTCGCCGCAGATGGGCCCTTATTTGCCCCTGCGCACAGTTGTGGCGGAGCGTTATCTGGCAGGGAAACTGCTTGATTATAATGGCGATGGCGCAACCTACATGGGCTGGGATCTGGAGATGAATGCGCCGGTGACCATCCGTGAGTTCCTGCCCGATGCGATTGCACAGCGTGGGGAGGATCTGACCCTTTCGCCGATGGCGGGGTGTGAAATCACATATCGAGATTGCTACCAGAGCTTTTTGGAGCTGTGGCGCAAGCTTGCGCGCATGCGAGGCCTTTCTGCGCTGATCCTGGTGTTTGATATTGTGGAGGATCACGGCACGGCATACGCGGTGTCTGAATATACGGAAGGGGTTACGCTGCGGGAATATCTGCTGCGCAGCCCGTCCGGCTATCTCTCCTGGGAGCAGGCGCGCATTTTATTTATGCCGGTGCTCTCTACGCTGGGCACCCTGCACAGCGCCGGGATTATCCACCGCGGTATTTCGCCAACGACGCTGATGGTGGAAAAAAACGGGAAGATGCGCATCACGGGCTTTAGCATCTGGCAGGCCCGCACGGCCCGCGGCGATCTGACGGCGCAGCTGTTCCCGGGGTATGCGGCGATTGAGCAATATGGCTTTGAGGGCCAGCAGGGCCCATGGACGGATATCTATGCGTTTTCCGCCGTGCTGTACCGGACGCTGATCGGCAGCACGCCGCTGGAGGCGACCTCCCGCGTGACGAACGACCGGCTGATGGTTCCCGGCAAGTTTGCGGAGCAGCTGCCTGCTTATGTGATTAACGCTCTGATGAACGGCATGCAGATTCTTCCGGAGGATCGGACGCGGACGGTAGAGCAGCTGCGTGCGGAGCTCTCTGCTTCACCGAGCGTTTCAAATACGGCCGCTATGGCATATGCCGCGAAGGGGAAAGCTGCCCCGGATGCTGAAGAGCCGGAGCCAGCCAAGGGCCGGGGGAAGAAATCCTCCAGTTCAAAAACGGCGCTGCTTGCGGGTGCGGTCAGCATTGTGGTTTGCCTGGCAGTGCTTTCTGTGCTGGCAGTGACCGTTTGGCGCGACGACCTGAGCCTGCTGCTTGAGGGCGGCGGGGAAACGACGGCCGCTTCCTCCGTAGAGGAGCTTGTGCGTGTGCCGGATTTTTCAGGCATGAATTATGCCAATATTACCGGGAACCCCAACTATACGGATGATTTCATGTTTGTTTCCGTGTATCAGGAGAATGATACGTTAGAGAAGGATGTTGTGATCTCGCAGGATATCTCGGAGGGGACGGAGGTTCCCAGGGGGACAAAGATTACCCTCACCATCAGCAGCGGGAATGAAGAGATTGCTCTTCAGGATTATACGGGGCAGAGCTATGCGACGACAAAGCTGCGGTTGGAGGAGATGGGCTTCCAATGCCGCGCCATTTTAGAAGAAAATCAGGATCCGGAGCGGGCGGGAAAAATCTCCGCTATGATTACGCAGCCGGGAAAATCCTATAAAAAGGGAACAGAAATTTATGTGAGGGTTTGGAGCGAGGTTCAGACGGAGGAGGCCAGCGCTGTTGTCATCACAGTGGTGCCGGATTCCACAGGGGCATAAAGCCAAAAAGGAGGAGTAATCCTGATGAAGGTGCGTGCGTTTACGCCGGATGACAAAGAAGCCTATCTGGCGATGGGCAAGGATTTTTATAATGGAGAGGGGACGTTATTCCCCATCACGGATGAGAAGCTGACGGATACCTTTGACCGCTTGCTGGAAGGAGAGCCTGGCCTGCGCGGATGCATTCTGGAGCAGAATGGGCAGGCCGTCGGCTACGCGCTGTTGGTATTTTACTGGAGCTGTGAGGCGGGAGGCAAAACCGTGCAGCTGGAGGAGCTCTATCTCTCTGAGCAGGTGCGGGGGCAGGGCCTCGGTTCGCAGTTTATGGAGTGGATGCTGCAGGAATATGAGGGGCAGGCGAAACGCTTCCGCCTGGAGGTTTGCCCACGGAACCAGCGTGTTAAAAAGCTATATGAACGCTATGGATTTGTGCCGCTGCCCTATGAGCAAATGGTGAGAGAATAAAAAAGCGCCGGAACTTCGCCGGGAGGCGGCTGAGCTCCGGCGCTTTTTACAATAGGGGCGTTTGGTTTTGAAAGCCGCCGGTTGCCATTGAAAATACGGGTCAGTTTATGCAGGCCCTCTTTTTTGTCCCGGTCTAGGGGCTTTGCCCTGAGCCGGGTGGTCAGAGAATGTGCAGGCTGCAGCGCAATAGGGCGGCAGCCTGTTCCAGTCGACGGAACAGGAGAAACAGGGCTTCGGAAGCGGGTGGCTGACGGGGAGGAGGAGCGAGTTGTGCGGCAGCAAAGTAAGAAACGGGTGCTGATTGCCCCGGATTCCTTTAAGGGAACAATGACGGCCGGGGAAGTTTGCCAGATCATCCGCGCGGCGTTTTTAGAGGTGGATCCATCCTTGGAAATCTGCTGCATCCCAATGGCGGATGGCGGCGAGGGGACGGTGGAAGCTTTCCTGAGCGCTTTTGGCGGAGCGCAAAGGAATGCCCGCGTGCACGGCCCGCTTTTTGCCCGGTTGGAGGCTGCGTTCGCCATCCTGCGGGACGGCACGGCGGTGATCGAGATGGCGCAGGCTGCCGGCTTGACTCTGGTTGAGGAGCAAAGCAGAAACCCATTTTACACCTCTACCTACGGGGTGGGGGAGCTCATCCGTGCTGCGCTGGACGCAGGCTGCCGGCGTATCCTGATCTGTGTCGGCGGGAGCGGAACGATAGATGGCGGGCTCGGCTGCCTCACGGCGCTCGGCGCCCGGTTTCTGGATTCCCATGGGCGGGAGGTGCCGCCTATGGGCTGCGGCTTGGGGCAGGTGGAGCATATTTTGACGAATGGGTTGGATCAACGGCTTTGCCAGACCGGGCTCACTGTGCTCTGCGATGTGGATAGCCCGCTGTATGGCGACGGGGGAGCGGCTTTTGCCTTTGGCCGTCAAAAGGGGGCGAATAACGGGCAGATTCGGGTGCTGGATGCTGCGCTGCGTGCTTTTGCTGGCGTGGTGCAGCGCGATACGGGCAGAGACGTCGGCGCGCTTGCCGGGGCCGGGGCCGCAGGGGGCCTGGCAGGAGGGCTCGCTGCGCTGGCAGGGGCCGAGCTCTCCAGCGGCTCGGATTTTTTGCTGCGGGAGATGGGGTTTGATGCGCTCGCCCAATGCGCTGCCCTCGTGGTAACTGGGGAGGGCCAGCTCGACTCCCAGAGCGTGCGGGGCAAGGTGGTTGCAGGCGTTGCCCGCCATTCCGGGCAGACGCCGGTGGTTGCGATTGCCGGCCAGGTGGAGGGCATCCAGGCCCGGCTTGCCGCTGCGCTGGGCCTGACCGAAATTTATGAGGCCAATGTGGAAAAAAAGCCGTTTTCCCAGGTGAAAGAATGCTGCCGGGAGGATTTGCACAGGGCCGCATTGTGTGCGGCGCGGGCGTTTCTGCAATCAGAGGCGGGGAAGTAAGCGCGGCCACGCGGCTGCCGGCCAAAGCTTTTGATTTGCGCCCCATCTGAGCGCTGCCATTTAGGGGGGAAAACTTTGAAAGAAAACCGCTTTTTCGCTTGCAATTTTTTCCCGCTTGTGCTATACTACTTCAGCAAAATGTGTTGCTGTGCGCCTAACGCAGTGATGCACGCTGCAAAACACACGCACGGTGTTTGTTCGGCGGGTGCATTTCGGATGAAATGTCGCCGTCCCGAGAGCCGTGCGGAGGTAAAACTAAAGGAGGAAATTCCCTATGGCAGTCGTATCCATGAAGCAGCTACTGGAAGCGGGCGTCCACTTTGGGCATCAGACCCGCCGCTGGAACCCCAAAATGGCGAAGTATATCTTCACCGAGCGCAACGGTATTTATATCATTGATCTTCAGAAAACCGTGCGCAAGCTGGAGGAGGCATATGTGTTCGTGCGCGATCTCGCGGCGGACGGGCAGGAGCTTCTCTTCGTCGGGACCAAGAAGCAGGCGCAGGATTCCATCCGCGAGGAGGCTTCCCGCTGCGAAATGCCCTATGTCAACGCCCGTTGGCTTGGCGGTATGCTGACCAATTTTAAAACCATCCGGCAGCGCATCAAGCGCTTGGAGCAGCTCAAGGCCATGGAGGCTGACGGCACGTTTGAGCTCCTTCCCAAGAAGGAGGTTACCAAGCTCAAGCTGGAGATCGAGAAGCTTGAGAAGTTCATGGGCGGCATTACGCAGATGAAGCGCCAGCCCGCAGCGATGTTTATTGTCGATCCCCGCAAGGAGCGTATTGCGGTGGCTGAGGCCAAGAAGCTTGGCATTCCGATCATTGCGATTGTGGATACCAACTGCGATCCCGATGAGATTGATTATGTGATCCCCGGCAACGACGATGCGATTCGCGCCGTCCGCCTGATCTCTTCCGCGATGGCTGACGCCGTCATGGAGGGCCGTCAGATGAACGCTGACGCCGCTGAAGAGGCGGGTGCAGGTGAGGAGGCCGAGGCGGCCGCCGAGCAGCCCAGCGCGTAATTTTATCAGAATCAGAATGGATTCTCTCCGTTGAGGAGAGCTGCCCGTGCCAGAGGCCGCCGCTCAAATCCGGTGCGGATTTTCAGCCAGCGTTGCCTGCTGGCGCGGGTTTTTCAGCAATTTTATAGATCAGGAGGATATAGAAATATGGCAGCATTTACTGCGAAAGATGTGCAGGCCCTGCGCGAGAAGACTGGCGTAGGCATGATGGATTGCAAAAAGGCGCTGGTTGCTTCTGACGGCGATATGGAGAAGGCAATTGACTTCCTGCGCGAGAAAGGCCTTGCGGCAGCCACCAAGAAGGCCGGCCGCATTGCCGCCGAGGGGATGGCCTATGCC
>USBP01000092.1 GCA_900552985.1 uncultured Oscillospiraceae bacterium | reverse complement strand
GTTCCATTAACCCGCACACAAAGTTCCGCGGCCAGGTTTATGTTCTGACCAAGGATGAGGGCGGCCGTCACACCCCCTTCTTCAACAATTATCGTCCGCAGTTCTATTTCCGCACCACTGACGTTACCGGCATTATCACCCTGCCCGAGGGCACGGAGATGTGCATGCCCGGCGACAACGTCGAGATGGATGTTGAGTTGATTACCCCCATCGCCATCGAGGAGGGCCTCCGTTTCGCTATCCGTGAAGGCGGCCGTACGGTTGGCTCGGGCGTTGTTATCAAGATCAACGAATAATTGCTGTTTGCATTTTCCCTATGCGGGAAGGCGGCCCAGGCAGGTTATATGACTTGCCTGGGCTTTTTGTGTTTGCGGGGAGGGGAAGCGCTGCCTTGAATTTTGCGCCCTGCTGTGTTATGATAATAGCATTAGGAATGGATGGAATCCGGATGACTGCCCATTGCGGGGAAACAGCATCCGGTTTCCCTGTCCTATGAATGTGGGTCAATGCGGCTCAGCGCGTGATTTGCGATCTGCTTTTGCTTAGAAGGGGCGATAAAGCGCTTTTTTGAAAACGGTTCAGAACTCGCGGCACTTGTGTCCCGGCGCATGGGGGCAAATCGGTGGCCCCGATCATCTGCAGTGCGCTTGTTACAGTCAAATGGGGAGCGAAAGCAATGGATCAGGACGGTGTATGAAATGGGCGTATTGTATGTGGTGATCCCCTGTTACAATGAAGAAGCTGTAATTGAACATACGGTAGAGGCGCTGACACCAATTCTTGACGGCCTGTGCGGCTGCGGCAAGATTTCGCCGCAAAGCCGGATCCTTCTGGTAGACGACGGGAGCCGGGATACAACGTGGCTTAAAATTGAATCGCTGCACCACACGAATCCCTATGTATGCGGCATGAAGCTCGCCCACAACCGCGGCCACCAGAACGCGCTGCTGGCCGGGCTGCTGGAGGCGCGTAAGGCTTGCGACTGTGCCGTGTCGATGGATGCAGATTTGCAGGATGATATTTTTGTGCTGGAGCAATTTATCGACAAATTCAACGCAGGGACGGATATCGTTTATGGCGTGCGCAACAAACGGGAGACGGATACCTTTTTAAAGCGCAGCACGGCGCTGGGCTTTTATAAGGTAATGCGGCTTCTGGGCGTAGAAACTGTCTATAACCATGCAGATTATCGCCTGATGAGCCGGCGCGCGTTGGACGCTCTCGCTGAATACAAAGAGGTCAATCTTTTTTTGCGCGGCATTGTGCCGTTGATCGGGTATTCGGCGGATTATGTGTATTACGACCGTTGTGAGCGCTATGCGGGGGAGTCGAAATATCCATTTGGTAAAATGCTTTCTTTTGCGATGGATGGGATCACCTCCTTCAGCGTGCGGCCGCTGCGGATGATTTCTGTGGCCGGGGTTGTAATCGGCTGCCTGAGCGTGCTGGGCCTTTTGTATGCCCTGATTTCAAAGCTATGCGGCGTGGCGGTCAGCGGCTGGACGGCGATTGTCTGTTCTATCTGGCTGCTGGGGGGGATCCAGCTGTTTTGTACAGGCGTGGTAGGGGAGTATATCGGCAAGATCTACAGCGAAGTGAAAGCGCGCCCGCGCTACCGGGTGGAAACGATGCTGAAGAAATAAAGCGAACGGAGCTGCGGCCGGGCCTGGGACAGGGATTATCGGGCGATGGCGCAGGCGGCCGCTCAAGTTCCGGCAGGAAGCGGTTAGACGATTCAGGATGACAGAACCGGCGGAAAACCCAGGCGGGGGGAGGGAACCTTCCTGCCCCCGCTTTTTGTTGCCCGGATGGCGTTCTATCAACAGACATATTATCATTTAGGCGGTGTACAATGACTCAGGAGCAATTATTGACCCTGCGCAGGCAGGTCATGGAGAAGGATTTTTCCCGCATGAATCCGAAGCAGCGAGAGGCGGTCTTTTCCACCGAGGGGCCGCTGCTGATTCTGGCCGGCGCAGGCAGCGGCAAAACAACGGTGCTGGTCAACCGGATTGCCAATATCGTCAAATACGGCTGCGCTTATTTCTCAAAGGAATTTGCACAGCCGCTGACGGATGAGGAGGTCCGTATGCTCGAGGATTACCTTGACGGCACGCGGGAATCCTCCTATGAGATCGCCGATCTTCTGGCTGTTCGCCCGGCAAGGCCGTGGCAGATCCTTGCGATCACTTTCACCAATAAGGCGGCCGGCGAGCTTAAGGAGCGGCTGGAGGCCATGCTCGGCCCGGATGGGCAGGAGGTTTGGGCAAGCACCTTTCATTCCGCGTGTGCGCGCATCCTGCGGCGGGATGGCGAGAGCCTCGGCTATACCAGCCATTTTACCATTTATGATACGGACGATTCCAAGCGCGTGATGAAGGAATGCCAGCGTCTGCTTAACATTGACGACAAGCTGCTTTCCCACAAAACGCTGCTGCACGAGATTAGCCGTGCGAAGGACAGCCTGATCTCACCAGAGGAATATCTGAAGGATGCGGGCAGCGACGTGCGGCTGCGCAAGATCGGCGAAGCGTACCGGCTTTATGAAAAGCTTCTTCGGGATGCGGATGCGATGGATTTTGACGATATGATCGTCAACACCGTCCGGCTGCTGGAGGAGAATGAAGAGGTGCGCACCCGCTATCAGCGCCGTTTTCGCTATGTGATGGTGGATGAGTATCAGGATACCAACCACGCGCAGTACCGCCTGACGAGCCTGCTTGCCGGCGGCAGCGGCAATCTCTGTGTGGTCGGTGACGACGATCAGAGCATTTACCGCTTCCGCGGCGCGACAATTGAGAATATCCTTTCCTTTGAGCAGCAATATCAAAATGCCATGGTAATTCGGTTGGAGCAGAATTACCGCTCCACCCAAAACATTCTGGATGCGGCAAACGCTGTGATTGCCCATAACACGGAGCGAAAAGGGAAAAACCTTTGGACTGCCAACGGGCGCGGCGAAAAAATCGTGGTGGATGACGCCTTTGACGAGCAGGAGGAAAGCGCCTTTATCGCCGATACGATCATGGATTCGGTGAAAGGCGGGCGGAAGTGGAGCGATCACGCGGTGCTTTACCGCATGAACGCACAATCCAACGCCTTGGAGCGCACCTTTGTGCGCATGGCGATTCCCTACCGCGTGATCGGGGGGCACCGCTTTTATGAGCGCAAGGAGATTCGGGATGCGCTCGCCTATTTGGCGGTGATCAGCAACCCTGCTGATAATATTCGTTTGCGCAGGATTATCAATGAGCCGAAGCGGGGGATCGGGGCCACTACGGTTAACCACGCCGCGCAGATTGCGGCCGGGCTGGGCTTGAGCCTCTATGAAGTAATCGCCCATGCGGATGAGTATGAGCAGTTAGCGCGTTCAGCTCCGCGCTTGCAGGCCTTTACCAGGATGATCGACGGCTTGGCGAATGCGGCGCAGGAGCTGCCGCTCAACGAGCTGTTTGAGCGCACCATGCGGGAAACGGGGTATCTGGACGCGCTGGCGCTGGAGCAAGAAACCTATCAGGACCGTTTGGAGAATATACAAGAGCTCTCCTCCAACCTGCTGCGCTACAGTGAAGAGAATGAGGAGGGGGATCTCAACGGCTTTTTGGAAGAGGTTGCCCTGATGACGGATATCGATAATTATAACGAAGAGGCCGATACCGTCGTGCTGATGACGCTGCATTCGGCCAAAGGGCTGGAATTCCCGGTGGTATTCATCCCCGGCATGGAGAAAGGCATTTTCCCGGGGATTCAATCTCTGTATTCCGCAAGTGAGATGGAGGAGGAGAGGAGGCTTGCCTATGTGGGCATTACCCGTGCAAAGCAGCGGTTGTACCTGACCCATGCGCGCACGCGCATGCTGTATGGCAGCACGAGCCACAACGCCCCCTCCCCATTCCTGGAGGAGATTCCGGAGGAGCTGGTTGAGGAAAAACGCAAGGTTGTGATGCCGCAGCCCAAGCCGGCTGTACAGCGCCACGCAAAGCCGAAAAAAACGTTTGATCATTCCTTTGGCCCTGCTGCTCCCAAGGCCGCCGCTCCTGCGGGGGCATACCGCGCGGGGGATACGGTGGTGCATAAGCTGTTTGGGACGGGCGTTGTGCTTTCCGCCCAGCCGATGGGCAACGATACCCTGTTGGAGATTGCGTTTGATAAAGCGGGCACAAAGAAGCTGATGGCGAATTTTGCGCGTTTGACAAAAGGATAACCGCCAGTATGCTAAAGGGAGCGACGCCTGCGCCGCAGAAGGGACCGTGGAAAAATCCGGCGAACGGAAGAGGGGAAACGGTTGCTTCTGTGGGGTGGGCGTTGATCGTTATCATGGTGTTTGTGTGCAATGAATCAAATTGAAATATTCTTACATTGCGTTTATTGACAAAAGCCTGGGAAGTGTGTATTATTTTTTTAGTGTTTTTCGGCAATCGTGAAGTGCTTTGTATGCACAGCCTTTTAGAGGGATAGGCGCAGGGAAAACAAAACCGGAGGTATTCAGCGCAGTTGACCAGCCTCACAATGCAGCGGTGCATGGCAGTGTACAGCACGATGGCTATCCGTGTCGGTGAAAAAAAGAGAGGGAGTGTTTTCATGAATCAGCTGAGCAAACGGATTTTGAGCCTGCTTTTGTGCCTGGCGATGCTGCTGGGGGGCTCCGGGGCGGCTTTTGCCGCGGGCGATGGCTGCGGTTGCGGCACCTCGCCGTTTATTTTGGTGCGGGGGATGGATGCCGGGGCCCTGATTGTAAACGAGGGTACGCCGGAGGAATCCCGCCCCCTGTCTCCAGATACACAGACCATTTTGGAGCTGGTTGGCAAAGTAGCGGGGCCGGTGGCGCGCTTTGCCGTCACAAAGGATTATGACCAGCTGGCTGACGCTGTGCTGCCTGTTCTGTATGATTTTTTTGAACCCCTGAGCTGTGAGCCGGATGGGAGCAGCCGCCATGATGTCACGGTGCAGCGCTATCCGGAATCCATGGCGCAATATCCGGAATTTGTGAACAACGAAGGCTATATGACCGGGGAACCCGCCATGATCCGTGCGGCAGCGGAAAAGATCGGAGCGGATCATGTCTATCTGTTCACCTATGACTGGCGGCTGGACCCCATGGATTATGCGAGGGAGCTCAACGACTACGTGCAGCGCGTCAAGGAGGAAACCGGCCACAGCAAGGTCAGTCTGGCCGGGGCCAGCTTTGGTGGGATGATAATTGCATCCTATCTCGCCCTGTATGGCAGCGAGGATATCGATAACTTTACCATGCTCTCCTCCGCTTTTGCTGGCACCTCGATTGTGGGCGACCTGTTTTCGGGAAAGGTGGAATTCCACAAGGATGAATTGATCCGCATTCTCAAGGAGGTCGCGGGCCAGGAGGCTGTCAATCTCCTGCTGGACGCGCTGGATCAGGCCGGCATTTTCGATGTGCTGATGCCGGTGCTGGACGGCATTGTCGCCAACCTGAAGGATCGCGTCTATGATGAGGTGTTTCAGGATACGTTCGTCACCATGCCCGGCATATGGGATCTGATCGCGCTGAAGGATTATGAGCAGGCAAAGGCGTATCTGCTGGATCCGGTGGAGGATGCACAGCTGATCGCACGCGCAGATGCTTACCATTACCAGGTGCAGGCCAGGCTGCCGGAGCTGCTGAGAGAGGCAATGGCGAATGGGGTGCATATCAGCGTTGTGTCACATTACGGCCTGCAGGGCGTGCCCATCACGCCCTCCTACCGTGAGCAGAATGATAATATTATCGACACCATCTATACCTCCGGCTATGCGACCTGCGCATTCCTGAATGAGACATTGCCGGATGGCTATCAGCAGAAAAACACGAATTGCAAAGAGGCTTCGCACAACCATATTTCCGGCGATCGTGTGATCGACGCTTCCACCGCCTTGCTGCCGGAGCAGACCTGGTTTTTAAAAGGCTTTAAGCATGTAGGGTATATTTATGGCACGCCGGTGATGGATTTCGTCCTGTGGCTCTGCCTGGCGGACCGGCAGCTTACCGTCTGGGATGGCGGGGAGCAATACAGCCAGTTTATGCAGGTGGATCCGACGGACGGTACAATGCAGCTGATTGAAAAACCACAGGAAGGGACAGAGCCCTCCACGCAGCCGCCGGCTTCGGAGGAAGAGACACCCACGACACAACCGCAGGAGTCTGTGCAGGAGCCCACTGGCCCCGAGGAGACCGGCCCGGTGCAGCAGGATGGCGAGCAGGCGGAGCCCGAGATTGCCGGCACCGGCGAGC
>USBP01000091.1 GCA_900552985.1 uncultured Oscillospiraceae bacterium | reverse complement strand
AACAGGCCGACGGTGAGCTTCCGGCCGCACACAGGGCAGCGCCCGCCGGTTTGGAGCGTTTCAGAGGGCTTGAGGCAAATCTGGCAGTTCCGGTGCCCATCCAGATGATATTTTCCCTCCTCCGGGAAGAATTCAATGGTGCCAGAAAAGCGCTCGGAATATGGGCTTTCCAGCGCCCTTGCCATCTCCGTATAGGAAAACGGCGTGTCGAAGAGGTTCGCCTCCCGGCCGAGCTTCTGCGGGGAATGCGCATCCGAATTAGAGACGAGGGTGAAGCGGTCGAGCGCGGAAAGCCGCCAGTTCATCGGCGGGTCGGAGGAGAGCCCGGTCTCCACTGCATGGATATAGGGCGTCATATCGCCAAAGCACTCCTCCACGGTATCAAAGCCGGAGAATGCACCGAACATGGAGAAGTGCGGCGTCCAGATATGCGCGGGGATAAAAACGGCGCGCGGGCAAAGCTCCATCGTAATTTCTAGAAGATCGCGGCTGTCCAGCCCCAGAATCGGCCGTCCGTCAGAGTGCAGGTTGCCGATCTCCTCCAGTCGATGCGCCAGCGTTTCCGCATCCTCCAGAGAGGGGAGCAGGATCAGATTGTGTACCTTGCGCACCTTGCCCTCTTTCTTATAGATTGAGCTGATTTCCCCTGTCACCAGAAAACGCGGCGTATGCGCGGCGCCGTCCGGTGCATCGGGGAGGGCGTATTCTTCTTTCAAACAGTATAATCCATCCTCTGCCGGGCGCAGCTTTTCCCGCAGCTCCTCCCGCCAGGCCGGGTGCGTAAAATCGCCCGTTCCTACCACCTGAATGCCCTTGCGTCTGGCCCAGAGCTCCAGCAATTCCGGAACGCAGTCCCGGCTGGTAGCGCGCGAATATTTGGAATGAATATGTAAATCGGCGATAAGCATGGCGTGCCTCCGTCTAAAAAAGATGAGATTGATATGATGATAGCGCTTTTTGGACCCTGGCACAAGAGGCAAATGCCGTTTGACGGCAGCGGGATACCGCTTTCAGCTGCAATCAGGGCTTAGGCGGCGCGGCGTTCACGCGGATACGCCTGCCGGGTACGTTTACGTTGGGGGAGAGAAGCCGCGTGAATTGGACAAACCTCTCTGTAGAGATAAGAACCCCGCAAAATATGGAATGCACCTGGCAGGGGATGATCGCTGGGAAGCATGCTATTCTGATTGGTCGTTCTTTCGCAGGGAATCCGGCGCCGAAGCGCTGTGTTCTGCCAGGCGCGTTTTTTTGATGTTTTTCGTGAAAAAATACCCGCTTTCCCATGAAATATGCTTGACTTTTTCAGGCCCACATTGTATGATGTACCAAGTTTCTTTACTTTAACAGCAAAAAGCTTTAAAGCATAAAAACTTTAAAGCGGAGATGTGAAGCTGATGCTTCAGTCAGAAGGGGAGGATCTGTTTGGGGAATATGGCAGTGTGGGTGACAATCGCGGTATACATCGCCGTTATGATAGCGGTCGGCGTGTATTCCGGCCGTCAGTCCAAAAGCATCGCCGATTTTACGGTTGGTGGGCGCAATGCAGGGGCATGGCTTTCCGCTCTGTCCTACGGCACGGCGTATTTCAGCGCGGTCATGTTTGTCGGCTATGCGGGGGGGACCGGCCTGCAATACGGCCTTTGGGGGATCGCGGCCGGCATTGGCAACGCAATCTTTGGCTCGTGGCTTGCCTGGAAGGTGCTTGCACGCAGGACGCGCGACGTATCCGCCAGGCTGAAAATCAAAACCATGCCGCAGTTTTTTGAGGCCCGCTATCAATCCCAACCGATGAAAACCTTTGCGGCCGTGGTGATCTTTATCTTTCTGGTGCCGTATTCCGCCTCTGTCTATAAGGGGCTGGCCAGCGTAGCGGAGGTCCTGCTCGGCATTGATGTGACGGTTTGTATGCTGATTATCGCTGTGGTATCCATGCTGCTGCTGTTGCTTGGCGGCTATGTCGCGCAGGCACGGGCGGATTTTGTGCAGGGAATCGTTATGATGTTCGGCGTGGCGCTGCTGATCTTTTTTGTGCTGCGCTCTGACCAGGTCAATGGCCTGGAGGGGCTCGCCGCCTATGCCAAAACGGAAACCGGCCTGCCCAGGCTGTCCGCTTCTCAGGCAATATCGCTGGTTGCCACGGTGTTGATGACGAGCTTCGGTACCTGGGGATTGCCCCAGATGATTCAAAAGTATTTTGGCATCAAGGATGACAGGCAGGCAAAGCGCGGTGTAGTCATCTCTACCTTTTTTGCGCTGCTGGTGGCTGGCGGCGGTTATTTTATTGGATCGCTCTGCTATCTGTTTTTTACCAAGGAGAACATACCAGCGCAGGATTACATTGTACCGACGATGCTCAAGCTGGTTCGCATGCCCAGTGTGCTGCTCGGCGTGGTGCTGGTGCTTCTGATTGCGGCCTCCGTTTCCACGCTGTGCTCCATCACGCTCTCCGCCAGCTCCACGCTTTCCATGGATCTCATCAAAGCGCGGCTGAAGCCGGCTATGGCGGAGAAGAGGGTATCCGCCCTGACGAAGCTGTTATGCGCCCTGTTTGTCGCCGGTTCCTATATCGTAGCCAATACCGATACGCCGATTCTCGATATGATGAGCTACTCTTGGGGGATCATTTCCGGCTCCTTCCTCGCCCCTTATGTGATAGCGCTGTACTGGAAGAAGATGAACCGTGCCGGCGCGTGGGCCGGGATGTGCAGCGGCTTTGCCATCGCTCTGATTCCGGCAGTGAGCAAGCTCCTTACAGCGGCCGGCGTAACAGCCCCGGCGATTGTGCAGCTTGCAGGGCAGGGGCCGCTATTTGCGGTGATTGCAATGCTCACGTCTCTGCTGATGTGCTTTATCGTCAGCGCAGTGGCTAACCGTACCCGCTATCCGGCGGTCAACACATTTTTCTACAGCGGCGTTGTAGAGCAGGAATAAGGGCGCGCCTGTGCGCATAAAAAATGGGAAGCGGCGCCGCCCGGTATCTTGCCTTCTGCGTGTTTTCGATGGCAGTCTGCGCGGCCATGTGCAGCTGCCATTTTTTATGGCAAAAAATCATTTGTCGGATTCGCAAGGATATGCTATAATAAACATAACTTTGCGGTTTTTCGCCAACAGTTTACAATGTATACTTAATTAAAGGGAGTTTCTGCTATGTTTTTTCAGCCGGAAATCGAAACAATGCCCCGCAAAGAACTGGAAGCGCTCCAGCTCGAACGGTTAAAATGGACGGTGGATTACTGCTACCGCAATGTGCCCTTTTATACAAAAAAGCTGGACGAGGCAGGCGTAACGGCCGATAAGATCAAATCCCTTTCGGATATCCAATATATCCCTCCCACCACGAAGGCCGACCTGCGCGACCATTATCCGTTCGGCCTGTTTGCACAGCCGATGAAAAAAATTGTGCGCATTCACGCTTCCTCCGGCACGACGGGCAAGCCAACCGTGGTTGGCTACACAAAAAATGACCTGGAGATGTGGTCGGACTGCATGGCGCGCCTTGTCACCGCCGCTGGGGCGACGGATGAGGATATCGTGCAGATTTCCTTTGGCTACGGCATGTTTACCGGTGCGCTTGGCCTGCATTACGGGCTGGAGAAGATCGGCGCTACCGTGGTGCCCAATTCCAGCGGCAATACGGAAAAGGCGCTGATGTATATGCGCGATTTCCATACTACCGCATTGGTGTCTACGCCTTCCTATGCGCTTTATATGGCCGAGACGGCGAAGGAACTGGAGTTTCCCATGAGCGATTATCACCTGCGGCTGGGGCTGTTTGGCTCTGAGGGCTGCACGCCGGAAATGCGCGCGCAGGTGGAGAAGGGCTGGGGCCTTTTCGCCACTGATAACTATGGCATGAGCGAGCTCGTCGGCCCGGGCGTTTCGGGAGAATGCCGCGAGCGGGACGGCCTGCATTTCAACGAGGATTATTTTTATCCGGAGATTGTCGATTCCGAAACGCTGGAGCCCAAAGCGGAGGGGGAAACGGGCGAGCTGCTCGTCACCACGCTCTGCAAGGAGGGCCTTCCGCTTCTGCGCTATCGCACGAAGGATATTACGCGCTTGAACTACGAGCCCTGCAAATGCGGGCGCACGGGCGTGCGCATGGATAAGGTCAAGGGCCGAACGGATGATATGCTTAAAATTCGGGGCGTGAACGTGTTTCCCTCCCAGATCGAAAGCGTACTGGTGGGCATGGAGCGAATTGGCCCGCACTATCAGCTCATTGTCCGCCGCGAGGGCTTTGCCGATACGCTGGAGGTTCGGGTGGAGCTGGTCGATGGCAGCGTGCTGGAGAGCTATAAGGAGCTGGAGGAGCTGCAAAGCCACATCCGCCGCCGCCTGCAAACGGTGCTTGGCATCCAGTGCAAGGTGAGCATTGTGGAGCCGAAAACGCTGGAGCGCTTCCAGGGCAAGGCCAACCGGATTCTGGATTTGCGCGGCCAAAAGTAAGAGGACCATGAATTTTACATAAATCGGAGGATCAATATGAAGAAGCTTTTGTTGGGCAACGAGGCCGTCGCGCGCGGCCTGTACGAGGCCGGGTGCCGGGTGGCTTCCAGCTATCCGGGCACGCCGAGCACAGAGATCACGGAGCACGCCGCCAAATATGACGAAATCTATTGCGAGTGGGCGCCGAATGAAAAAGTGGCGATGGAGGTCGCCTGCGGCGCATCCATTGCCGGGGCGCGCTCCTTCTGCGGGATGAAGCACGTCGGCCTGAATGTGGCGTGCGATCCGCTGTTTACAGCGTCCTATACGGGCGTCAACGCCGGCATGGTGATCGCTGTGGCGGATGACCCGGGCATGCATTCCTCGCAGAATGAGCAGGATTCCCGCCATCATGCGCAGGCCTCCAAAACGATGATGCTGGAGCCCGCCGATTCCGCAGAGTGCCTTGCCTATACGAAGCTCGCCTATGAGCTGTCGGAGCAGTTTGACACGCCGGTCATCCTGCGGCTTTCCACGCGCGTTTCCCACTCCCGCAGTCTGGCGGAGGTGGCAGAACGGGTCGATAACGGCCTGAAGGAGTATGTGAAGGACCCGCAGAAATATGTGATGATGCCCGCTATGGCCAAGGGCCGCCACGTTGTGGTGGAGGAGCGCTTCCAGGCCGAAACTGCCTGGGCGGAGACAGCGCCGGTCAACACGGTGGAATATAACGATACCGCCATCGGCATTATCACGGCGGGCATTTCCTACCAATATGCAAAAGAGGCTCTGGGCAGCCGCGCCTCCTACCTCAAACTCGGCTGCGTCTACCCGCTGCCGGTCAAGCTGATTCAGGAGTTTGCGGCAAAGTGCGATAAGGTCTATGTGATTGAGGAGCTGGATGATTTTATTGAAAGCCATTGCCGCAAGATCGGCGTGGACGTCACCGGCAAGGAGGCGTTCACCTTCTGCGGCGAATATTCTCAGGCAATGATCGCCAAGGTGATACTGGGCGAGGAGAAGCCGTCGCTTCATGCGGCGGTGGAGGGGCCGGGCCGTCCGCCCGTGCTGTGCGCAGGGTGCCCGCACCGCGGCCTGTTTTATGCGCTGAAAAAGCTGAAGGTCACCGTCAGCGGCGATATCGGCTGCTATACGCTCGGCGCGCTGGCGCCGCTCGGTATGATCGACACCTGCATCTGCATGGGCGCTTCTGTTTCCGCCCTGCATGGGCACAACAAAGCGCGCGAGGGCTCCAACCGGCGCTCGGTAGCGGTGATCGGCGATTCCACGTTTATCCATTCCGGCATTACAGGCCTGATTGATATCGCCTATAATCAGGGCAATTCCACTGTGATTATTCTGGATAACAGCATCACCGGCATGACCGGCCACCAGCAAAACCCGACCACCGGCTACACCATCAAGGGAGATCCGACAGCGGCCGTCAGCCTGGAGGCATTGTGCAAGGCGGTTGGGATCAATCGCGTCGTGGTGGTTGACCCCTATGATTTGAAGCAGACGGAGGACGCTATCCGGCAGGAGCTGGCCGTTGACGAGCCGTCCGTGGTCATTTCCCGCCGTCCCTGCGCGCTGCTCAAATATGTCAAGCATAACCCGCCGCTGCATGTCGACGCCGGGAAATGCACCTCCTGCAAGATGTGCATGCGCATCGGCTGCCCGGCCATCAGCATCAAAGAGGGCAAAGCGAATATCGATTTTACGCAGTGCGTCGGCTGCGGGGTATGCACGCAGCTGTGCCGCTTCGGCGCGATTGAGAGCAAGGAGGGTTAACAATGGCAGTAAAAAGCGTTATGATCGTCGGCGTCGGCGGGCAGGGGACATTGCTCG
>USBP01000090.1 GCA_900552985.1 uncultured Oscillospiraceae bacterium | reverse complement strand
AATAATTCACGGCCAAGCCCTATGATATTTACCCTTTTGCATTTAAATAATCCTGAATGCCGTTCACCGTGGCCTGCGCGAGCAAATCCTGTTTTGCACTGTTTGTCAGAGCTGCACGGTCGTTGGCATTGGAGATAAATCCATATTCAATCAGCACCGACGGGCACTCCTGCACCCGGGTGACGCGGAAGGGATAGAACCGCGTGCCGCGGTCAATCTTCGATACCGTCACGCTGGAGCCCTTATAGATTTGATCCCGCCAGGTGCTGACCAGCCGCTTATGGATCGCATTGGCCAGATCATAGGAATAGGGCGTATAATAATACCCCGTCGTGCCCAAGGCGCTGCTGGTATCCGCCGCATCACAGTGGATGCTGATAAAGAGATCCGGCTTTTTGGAGCGCTGTGCATCACGCCGCGCATCCAGCTCCACATAACTGTCGCTCGAGCGCGTCATGAGAACGGCAGCGCCAGCGGCCTGCAGCTTTTGCTGCACCTTTTTGGCAATCGCCAGATTCGTAGGCGCTTCCCAGCCCGCCGAGCTGCCCGCGCCGGGATCCTTTCCCCCATGCCCCGGGTCAAGCATGATGGTATAGCCGCTCAGGGAGGTGCCTCCGCTGTTTTTCAGCGAAATAGTCAGGCTACCATCCGCGTTGTACTGCATTGAATAGCCGAAGAACGAGCCGGTCTGCTTCAGATACAGGCGCAGGGTCGTTTTCAGATTGGCCCTGTCAACAATCCACTCCGCCTTGCTGAATACGTTACTGCCGGAAAGATTCACGCTGCCGCTGGCCGCAGCAGTATAGTTGAACACAAAATCCACGCTTTGGGCAGTGAAGCTGTTGACCGCATAGGGCCGGTTGTCGGAGCTGTTGACATATTTCTGCGGTGTGAAGGCCACATCGACCGGCACCTTCCACTTTGTATACAGCGTGATATTGGTATCGCCGCTGGTGGCGGAGGATTTTACCTTCAGGGAGTTACTGGGCATCATATAGCCCTTGGGGATTTCTTTGACATCCTCCTGATACACACGACGGCCGGATTTCAGCTTATAATACCAGTTGCTGCCATAGCTCGTCTCTTCCACGATATAGTCAAAGGTGCCCTTGAGAATCGGCACATAAGTCGGGCCGCAGGCGTCGTTGGAGGTATTGCCGGGCAGTGTCTCCGCATCGTCAGAGGTTACCTCGCACATCCGTGCAAAGCCCGGCACCCCGTTGGATTGGTAAGGGGTAAGCTGCTTGGCAAAATAGTCGTCTGCCCCGCTGCCGCCCGTCGTACCAGGGTTGGTAGAAGAACCTCCCTGCGTCGTATCAGAGGCACCGCCCGTGGTGGTATCAGAAGGCTCGTCCGGCTCCACAATCGGGATTTTGATCTCCGGCGGCTTGGCGTTGACCGTAACGCTGCCGCCCTGCATCTGTGCCGTACGCCCATCATAGGTCACATACACGGTGAAGCTACCGATATTACGCGCGCTCTCCTGGCTCTTGGGAAGCGTATAGGTGCCGATATAAGAGATAAAATTGGAATCTTTTACTTCCGGCTCTTCCTCATCGCCGCCGCCCGGCTTCATCTGCACAGTGACGCCGTTAATTTCTGCATAGACCTTCGCATCACGCACCGCAATCGCCGTGATTTCCAGCTTGGCTCCCCCGCTGGCACGGGTGGCCGACATCGGCGCGACAGAGCGGATGAGTGTTTCATCAAAAGTGACAGTATAGGAAAGCGTGCGTTCCCCTTGCTGGAAGAGAACCGTATTTTTCCCCTTTTCTAAATTGACGGTATACGAAAAACATCCAAACCGCGATTGGGTAACTTTTTTGCCATTGCAGGTGAGCTCGGTGCCCGGCACGCTTGTGCCCAGGAAGGTGAGTTCGCCCTTTTTCGCTGTGAATTGGAGATCCGGATAATTTAAAACCGCAAGCTTGGCTTCCTTCTGCACAGCGGCGGCGCCGCCTGTCAGGAAAGACCGAACAAAGGCGTTATCGCCATACTGCGCCTCCTCCAGGGCGGAGACGGAGTCAAGCACGCTGCCGAAGAACGCGCCATTTTGCGCGACAATGCTCATCTGAGAGGCCAACTCGTCCGGCAGCAGGCCGTTCGTCTCCGTGGCAAGGCTGGATGAAACACGGTGCTCCATGTAGAGAGCCGCTCCGGTCTCCACCGCCAGATCATTCCACCAGGAAGCCACCGTTTGCAGCGGCGTAGATTGATCCGCCGTCAGCGGCGCACAGGAGAGATAGACAAAATCTGTGAGTTTTTCCTCCATCCAGCCTTTCACATCGGCAAAGCCATCCTGCAGGCTTTCGTAGGAGGCCTTTGTCCCGCTCGCCTCATTCGACCAGACCAGAGAGGATTCCACCCCGAAAACAAGGCTGGCTACCGATTCTTCCGCAGCGTTGCGCAGTTGCTCGACCGCCCGGGTCAGGGCCGCTTGCTTTTCACTCGCGGGAGCCTCCCAAACGGAGAAATCCAGGCTGCGCAAATCAGAAAGGAGCAACGCTTCCGGCTGATAATCCTTGCAAAAAGCGGCAAAAGCATCTTCATCCACAGAAAGCCCCTGCCCGCTAATTTTGATAAAATCCGCAGCAGGCACGCACACCACTGGCTGAAAGCCCTTTGCGACAGCGCGCTCCAGTGCATAGCGCAGCGTATCCACTTCATCGCCGGAGGAGGATACCACGATCGCCTCGCCGCGTTCTATGGCCTCTAAAAATACCGTTGCCGAGGCATACTCCGCAGCATAATCCAGCGCCTCCTCAATTCCGCTGCGCGCCTTCTCCACAGAGGATTTTACCGGAAAATCAACGCCCGCCGTCAGCCAGGCCCCTGCTCCGCGCGGCAGGCTCTTTTCCACCTGTGGAGACGCCTGCTGCGTCTCCCCCGTGCCCTGCTGCACCACATCCACGGCGCTCCCCTCCGGAACGCGATCCGCCCCGGAAAAATGCTTTAAAACCGTGCAGCCAGTAATCACACCCAGCACGCATACAATCAAGCCCAGCGAAATCCACTGCTCTTTCCTCAATTTTTTCACGACCGATCCCCCAGTACAAGAATCTGTTTTGTCAAACACGTGCTGTCAAGCTCTTTTATCATCATAGGTCGTACACATGCCGCTTGTCAAGCCAATTCTACGCCCCATGCTGCTTTGTTGAGGCATTCTTCTCAAAACGAAGTGTTTTATTCTATTATAAGATATTTTTTAAAGAATTCAACTCTTTTTTTAAACTTTCTGTCATTGAATCGCCAAAGGAATACTGCCAGGAATACAGTGCAAAACCCGCATAAGGCTTTCCCGACCGCAGGAAGCTTACCTGGCGGGAAATAATGTCGCTGCTATGCATCCATTCGTAGCGGGGGCCCGATTGCGCATCATTCTCCGGGCCCGCATAGAGATCCTCTTCCCCACTCTTGTAGACGGCCAAGCCCGCATAGAGCTTCACGCTGTCACAACGAATCAGCCTTGCCCACTGGCGGGCCGTCTCCTCAAAAGGGCTTGCGCTGTTTTCAAAGCCATAGTAAAGCTGCGGCATCAGGTAATCCACATAGCCCTCCTCTCCGCCCCAACGCGCGGCGTCTGCATACAGTTCCTCCCGATTTTTTTCAATATCCCCGGCGGGGCTGATCCCTACCTGCACCTGAGGCCGTATGGCCTTCACTGCCGCATAAAGGCCGCTGACAAAGGTGTTCACATTCTCACGCCGCCAATCTGCCAGGGAACATTGGCCGCCAGCCTCCATATAGGCCTCATATTGTGCCCGGTCAATCGCCGCATCGGTAGAAGGGTAGAAATAATCATCCATGTGGATGCCGTCCACCTCATAATTGCGCACGATCTCCCGCACACCGTCAATAATCATGCGCTGCACCTCAGGGATAGCCGGATTGTAATAAATCCCATTCTCCAGCACGAAAAGCCAGCTGTCATTGGCGCTCTCGTCATCCTCCTTCCACTTCCGCGCAGGATTCTCCGAGGACAGCAGGGAGAAATCCGTATTGTAAGCAACACGGTACGGGTTTATCCAAGCGTGGAGTTCAAGCTGATGCGCATGCGCTCGTTCCACCAGAACAGCCAGGGGATCATACCCAGGATCTTTCCCCTGTGTGCCGGTCAAATATGCACTCCACGGAAATATCTCAGAAGGATAGAAGGCATCCGAGTATGGGCGCACCTGCACAATCACTGTATTCAGCCCGGCTTGCTGCACCCGGCTGAACATCTCGTCCACTTTCTGATAAAAGGAAGCCTCGTCTCCACCCTTTTCCGCCTCCATGGAAAGCTCATAATAGGTGATCCAAACCGCGCGCAGCTCCTGCGCTTCCTCGCCGGTATCCCCGGCTTGCGATGTGGAAACAGGGCTGGCATCCTGTGACGGCGTCTCCTGCTGCGGATCCCCTGTGCAGGAGGCCATACCAGTAAAAAGCAGCAGGCAGAAGATCAGGGTAATCAGAATACGTTTCATAGATCATATTCGCCTCTTTCCCGGCATAATTTTACACGGCGGCTTGACAGGCAGCCAAAATATGAATACGATAAGGATGGAACCACATGGTATTATTATAAAGAAAGAGCGCAACCCGTGTTTCCATAAAAGATAAACGCTTTCAAGCGTCATGGAGGGAGCAAGATGTTTTCACCTGCCCGCTTTCACAGCAAAATCAAACCGGCCGGCAATTCACCCGCGCTCAACTGCCCTGCCTGCGGCAAGGCGGTCGAGATGCCGATTTTCAATAGCTTTGAACTGTTTAAGATCATGGAAATTCCCGTACATTCCTTCAATAGCCGTTATTTCACGGTCTGTCCCCAGTGCGCAGCCGTGTTTGAGCTGGCGCAAAGCGCTGTTAAAGCGTTTGAAAATGGGAACCCGGCCTTTCTAGCACAGCAGCTCACGCCGGTTCAGCCGGGGAAGCGTCCAGCCGCTGGGGGAACGGATCGATGAAGCTGTGGATCCTCGCTGTGTGCGGATATGCCCTGCTGATCTCCCTGGCAGCCATATGGCTCACTGTCCACGATAAACAACAGGCGAAACGCGGCGCAAGGCGTGTGCCGGAGCGAACGCTGATGCTCCTTGGCCTGGCCGGCGGCGCGCCTGCTATGTATGCGACAATGCGGGTGATCCGCCACAAAACCCTGCATCGAAAATTCATGTGGGGCCTTCCGGCGGAAATTGCCCTCCAGGCAGTCCTGCTGGCCTCAGTCCTCTACTGGACTATAACACACTGACTGCTGGTTCGGCAAGATATGACAAGCTTCCTGTGAAACGGTTTGCCCGTCGGAGCAGCATTTTAAGCGGCAAAGCGTCTTGCCTATTTTTATGGGCTATGCTTCTGATTTATGAAAAGTGCTGTGGGGGATCGAAACGCTCCCATGGCCTTATGCACAGAAGCGGGATTTTTTTGAAAAAAGCCTTGATTTTTTGCAGAGCTTCGTATATAATAGTCACCGTTGTCTGCAATATCGGGGTGTGGCGAAGTTTGGTATCGCGCTTGGTTCGGGACCAAGAGGCCATGGGTTCAAGTCCCGTCACTCCGACCATATCAAGGGGCAATCTTTCATACAAAAACAGCCTTCCAAATCGGAGGGCTGTTTTTGTATCTATGCCTGAAAAGCTCAGTTACGGGCTCTCCGGGCTTTTTCCGTTTTTCGTGGACTTGGCGGATTAGGCCGCCATCAGCCGCTTCCTATTGCGGCGATCACATAGTCCCATAGCGGCCCATTTTTGCACTCCCTTTGTCTGGCTCTCTTGCAGCAGAAACGAGAAAACGCTAAAAAGTATCCGCTCCCGGACAACGCCCCATCTTTCAACAGGAACAATTTAGCGGGAACCTTGCGGCTCCCGCATTTCTATATTTATATCCGCTCGAAGGGCTCGCCGCAATGTCCGCAGATCACATGAACTTCCTGCGGTGCCCGGATGATGGTGCCGCAGTACTTGATGCTGCGGTTGATGGATCCCCTGCTTCCACCGGCAAGCGGCCGGCGTTGATCTTGTCCTCACCCAAGGTTTCCCTGATCCGCGCCTCCGCCTGATTGTGACCATAGCTGTTGTTGCTCAATTATCACCTGTTAATCAAACTTGAAACCGCCAAACCAATGATTGCAACTGCACCTGCGGCATAAATGCTGTTAATCACGACGCACACCTGCATCAGTTTTGATTTTACCTTTCCTTTGCAACGGTGTACAAAGGGAACATTATAAAATTTAACAATGGACTGCCAATCTTACGCAGAGATACCGCCCAAACGAGACTACGGGCGGTATTTTTGTAGCTTGGCAAGAAAGGAGGAACTCCCCCACCGGGGCCTGATGAAAAGTCAGGCCCCTTTTTT
>USBP01000089.1 GCA_900552985.1 uncultured Oscillospiraceae bacterium | reverse complement strand
CAAGACCGTTCCCTACAGGGCGGAGCGGCCGAGAGGTTTTCTTTGATTTTTGAATGCGTGCCCGGTTTCGCTGTACGCGCCCCACTCTATTTCCCGAACCGTTTGTTTATTTCACGGCTGCCGCCGTTTTCTTTTGAGGCGCCGTTTTTTCCTCCGCACGGCGAAGCTCCGCCGCATCGCACCACGCCCAGGCAAGCGACCCCAGCAAAACGGAAAGCCCTGCCGCCAGGTAAATCCAAGCGGATTCTCCCTGGATGTTGTTGATATTCCCCATGCCGATAAACCGGTCCAAACAGAGCAGGAAACCAACGTAGGTCATCAGCAAATGGCCTACCGCCTGCGGCCAGCGGTTTTGATAGAATTCGTGCGCGCCGGTCATACCCAGCCACCAGGCCAGTTTCTCCGCGCGGCGGCGGTCTTTCGGCTTTTGAGGCGCAGGAGCTTCCTCTTCCAGCACCGGGTAGAGGTTTGTGAAATTCACAAGGAAGAGCAGCGCCATTGCAATCCACATGGGAATCAGCTCCAGCAGGCCGCTTTTGCCGACCGTAAGGAGGATAATGAGCATCGCCAGCAGCATCCCCGCCACGCCAAAGGCAGTGAGCCGGTAGCTGATATGCTTTTTAAAATTGTGCAGGAAGAAGAGCAGCAGCGCCGCGCCGTTCAGGGCAATAAAACCAATCGCGCCGATCCAATGAAGCACATGCTCCCAGCCCCAGTCATTGATGAAGATCACCGTCATGGCCATCATCGGCGCAGTGTAAAGGGCTACCATGCCAATCTTCCCGCGGTAGTGATAGCGGCGATAAAGGTAGGCGATATTCAAAAAGAAGGCGGCGGCTGTCAGCCCGCCCCACACCAGGAAGCCAAAGGGATGGTCATAGCCGATCCACGAAATGGTGTTGTCCTCTCCCAACGGATTGCGCACACAGCCGAAGATCACATTGTAGAGCAGGGCCATCAGCAGCACCCCCATACACAGCTTGCGGTTGTCAAGCAGAGCGGCTGGCTGCGAACCAACATTTTTTTGCATCGTTCTCTTCTCCTTTTGCAGTAATTGAAATAAATTTATACTCAGTTTAACAGATTTTTCTTTTTTATTAAAGAGCAAGCGCTTATTTTTTATGTAGAGCGATGCAAGATCGTCTTAAAATAGCCAACGGATACACAAAAATATGCCGAACAGCACTGTGCAGGGGATCGGCAGCAGAGATGCACGCCAACGCAGCAGGGGCTGCCGGGCGCGCAGGCAATAGGCGGCAACCGTTACTACAACGACCGCGCCCAAAGCGGCGCAGGCCAGCCCAGCTACAGCCGCCGGTGCAGAAAGAATCGCCGCCGGAATCCCCGCAGCGCACTCTACCGCCAAGCAAAGAAAGAACAGGCGCCTCATCCAACGCGGCAGCCGCTGCGCCTCTTTTGCCGGCGCGGTAGCCTTTTGCGCCTCTTCTCCAGCAGGGCTGGGGGCTTCAGTCACCGCGGCTTCCTCCACAGCCGCGTCCGGCTGCGGCAGGAAACGCTCCTCCGGCGCCTGATATTCCTCCGATATCGTATGGAACCGGGCGTTAAACAGCTCGTCCAGGGAAACGGAGAGCTCCCGCGCCAGTGCAGGCGCCTGCGCCATCGCCGGGTAAGCGGCCCCCTCCTCCCAGGCGGCGATTTCCTCTTCGCTCACATGCAGCGTATGGGCCAGGCTCTCCCGGGTGAGGCCCTGCCTTTCCCGCGCCTGCGCGATAAATACGCCGATTTTATTTCGACTGCTCATTTTTCACACCGCCCTAGACGAAAAGCGTTCTATACCGTATCCGTATTTTATCATAAATAAAGGCAATATCCAAGCCTGCTTCATTTTAAAAAGAGAATTTGACGTGTACAAATAAACGTGGTAATATAACGTTAAAAAATATATATGGTAAATCGCCTATTCCCTAAATAAGAATTTAATTCCCATAAATAGAACACATTGGATCAAACCGGCGATACACATATGAGAATCAAACAAGCTGTTTCTATTTTTCTGCCCCTGCTATGCGCTTTTAAACTATCAACGTTGATTTGGCCATCGCGCTGCAACGGCTTCAGGAGGTTTTTCGCTTGATCATTCCAAACGAGACGCTTTATTATTTTGCAGTTGTTTTTTATATCCTGCTGTTTTTTATGCAGTTGATCAAAAAAAGGTACAAGCTGTTTCAGATGATTGTTTTCTTTTTTGCCTATGCCGGCATTGTTGCGGCCCTCAAGCTGTGCCTTTTCCCACTCATGATTGGAGAAACGGGGTTTCAAAACGAGCTCTTTTTCGCTCCCTTTTCCACACTCGCCGCTGTGCGTTCAGGCGCGCCTGTCGCCGACGGGCTCGTTTGGCAGCGTTATTTGGCGCTTGTTGTAATCGCGGCATTTCTGGGTTTCGCCCTCCCTGTGCTTTCCAAAAAGCCGAGGCTGCTTTCCACGCTGCTAACGGCGGAGCTTTTCCTGCTCCCCACGGAAGTGGGCTGCATCCTCATGGCGCAAATTGGGAGCAGCTATAAGCTGCTGGATACCTCCATTTTTTTGCTTCAGCCAGCCGCATTGGGTGTGGGTTATCTGCTTTATGCTATCCTGGAGCGAAAGACAAAGCTGCGTTCCCTCTGCAAAGAGGCGTAGCCTTTTTATCCAAAGAGAGGAAGAAAGAATATGGACGCTGCGATTCAGGCCATCCATTTAAACAAGGAGTATCACTTGGGCGAAACGGTTGTGCATGCCCTTCGGGATTTTGAAATCACCATCGAGCCGAATACGTTCACAGCGATCGTTGGCAAGAGCGGCTCCGGGAAATCAACGCTGCTCCATCTGCTGGGAGGGCTCGACCGTCCAACATCGGGCCAGGTTTTTCTGTTAGGGACTGAAATCAGCGCGATGAAGGAAGAAAAACGAAATATCTTCCGCAGGAAGCACATCGGCTTTGTTTTTCAGTTTTTTAACCTGATCCCGGAGCTGACGGTAAAGGAGAACATCCAGTTCCCCGCTATTTTGGACCGCCGGCGGCTTGACGGCGCTTATTATGAAAAGCTGATCGCCTCCCTGCAGCTGGAGAACCGCCAGGCCCATTTCCCAAACCAGCTTTCCGGAGGCGAGCAGCAGCGTGTCGCCATTGCCAGAGCGTTGATTAACCAGCCGGAAATTTTGCTTTTAGATGAACCGACCGCTTCATGTATTTATACACAAAAGGGAAATAAAAAGATTAGAAAACCGCAGGCCGCCAATCAGACGGCTTTAATTTTTGACCGCCGTGCGGCGGCAAGGTTGTTGTCGATAAACTCCATCAGGCGTTTATGCTGGTCTTGAAATTTGAAGTGGATTTCAACGCCTTTGTCAGCATGAATGTAAATCGCGTCAATCAGGTCAACCACAATATTCCTGTCCAGTTCCTTGATGTTCTTATATTTTAGGAAAGTGGTCAGGTAAGGGTCGTCGGTCGTGACTTCCTTTTCATACTCTTTGCGTTCTTCTTGCAGGTTTGCAATCGCTTTTTTGAGCTGTTCAGCTTCCGTCTGGAACCGGGCTTTCATTCGGTGATATTCTTCGCGGGTAATGTCGCCGTTCTTCCAGTCCATATACAGACTGTCGGAAATACCGGCTGTTTTTTGTAATTCCCGTTCCTTGTCTTTCAGAAGATTATCAATGAAGATCGTCCGGCTGATACGGGTCGGGGCAGAATTGATTTCCTTAATCACTTCCGCCATGTTTTCCACAAGGGCAATCTGGGCTTGAATGGCTTTCAGGGCCGCTTCTGCGATAATGTCCTCTTTGATGTTGTGGCTCGCGCCGGTGCATAAATCCTTTGATAGTGTCCGATAGGTACGGCAGCTATAATAAGAATAGCCGTGTGAGCTGTTCCGTACCATACCCCGGCCACAATCAGCGCAGCGGAGAAAGCCGGAAAACAGATACAGGTTATTGCGCTTTGGAGAAACGCGGGTGTTGCGGCTCATTAAATCCTGTACCTTTTGAAAGGTATCGGCGTCAATGATCGCTTCATGCGTCCCCTCCACCCAAAACCAATCTGCTTCATCAACGGGGATGATGTCGTGGATTTTGTAGCTTGTCACCTTATGCCGTCCCTGCACCATATCCCCTATATAAGTGGGATTGTGCAAAATCTGATCTACAGTTCGGGTAGACCAATAGACGACACCGCCTTTCTTTACGGCCTGTGGATTGAAGCACTTCATTCCATGCTGCCTTTTGTACTCATAGGGGCTGGGAATACCCAGTCTAATCAGTTCTTTTGTAATTGCTGATTTTGACATCCCCTCCATGTACCAGCGGAAAATGTCTTTGACGACGGGGGCGGTTTCTGGATTGACAACTAAGTGATGGTAGTCCTCCGGGTCTTTCAGATACCCGTATGGGGCAAAGGCTCCGATAAACTGGCCCTTTTCTCGTTTCTTGTCTAAGGTTCCCCGCACTTTGATGGAAGTTTCCCGGCAATGGTTTTCGTTATACATACTCTGGAAAGAAACATCCAGCTCGTAAACTCCTTCGGGCCGTTTGAAGCTGTCCAGCTTCGGCAGTTCCAAAGAGATAAAGCGGACATTCAGTTTCACAAAGAGCATTTGCAGGTAATACTTACATTCCCAATCGTTACGGGAGAGGCGGGACAGGTCTTTGACAAGCACACAATTTACTTTCCCATTGTGAATATCCGTCAAAAGCCGCTGGAAATCGTCACGGTCGCTGTCAACTCCGGTAAATCCATCGTCAATATAATAACCGACAAATTCAATACCGTCCTCGTCAAGCATGAGCTGTTCTAATGTGTCGTTCAGGCGTTCCCTCTGGTTCTTGACGCTGTAACTTTCGTCGTTGCCATCGTCCTTGGAAAGCCTGATATAGATTGCAACCCTCCAAACTATTTTTTTAATCGCTGTACTAACGGTCTGTTTCAGGGATTGTGGATTTTGTTTTCTCCGTGGCATACTGTCCTCCAATCCCCTATAACCACAGCATCATTATACCATAGTTACAAGAAAAAATCAGCCTCCTTTTACGCTTGCAAAGTGCCTTTTCAGGATATTTTGCAGATTGTCGCCATCGGCGGCAAAGCTGATCCGCACCGCCGTATCGCCGCAGCGGAAGCAGTACGGATTTTTAATCTGTTCCAAATAATTCAAAAGCCGTTCAGCCGGGGGCAGGTCAGGGTCAATGTGGACGGTTTCAATGTCCACCAGTTCGTCCTTGTTCGCAGCCCCATATTCCATACGGCTCATTTCTTCCAATTTCCCTAAACCATATTCCATAGGTCAAACCTCCTAAACTGTGTACCTGAAAAAGACAGTTTACAGCGGTTTTCCAGAATAATAGGTTGCAATTTAATATGGGCCATAACGGACGGCTGCTGGCACAGCTCCACGGGACTTTCACCCCCGCGTGGTTCTCACGCGGCCCTACCCATCGCCTGCGACGCTTTTAACGCTCGGACTGTGGCTATAAGGGAGTATCGCCCGCCTGTGTGTCGTCGCCCGCAAGCTGCCACACTTGCTTTCCGGCGCGGTGTTGGTCGCTCCGCTTTTCCCTACGGGAAAAGCCTCTTGGCGCATCCGCCGTTTGGCTCGGCACAGACGGAAAGTGTCCGTTTTGCCCTATGATGCGCCGCCGTTATCTTGCGGGCATATTTGTCAAGGTGCAGCCTGCGGCCTCCGGGTCAGCGGAAACGTGGAAAGGAAGAAATAAAGACATTTCCGTTTCCGGGGCCGTGCCGTTACTCTAAAGCAACGACGATGGAATGAATGAGCTTAATTTCCAGACGGCGCTTCATGTACTCGTCCACGCACACATAGGGGAAGCCGTTGCTGTCGTACAAGGTGCGGGTGCAGAGCTTGTTTATGTAGCCCTCATAATACCGCAGCACTCGTTCCATAGCCATTGCGTCCCCAGCGTGGGCAGCTTCCATCACCGAAAGGGGAAGAAGCTCCTTGCCGTTGAATGTGGGTTGCTTCATCCGCGTTTACCTCCCTTCCGGCATTAACGCCATCAGTTTCACACGCAACTGTTTCAGGGTACTTGTCCTGTGGCGCTGGACGGCGCTGCGGGACATTCCCATGAGGCTGCCGATTTCTCCGTCTGCCATATCCAGAACACAGTGCAAAATCAAAATGCTTTGTTCCTGTTCCGGCAAGGTGGCGAAAGCCTCGGCCACAAGCTCGTTGTCGATCCGCAAGTCATATCCATGCGACGAAAAAACGTAGCTGTCGCTGGGGTAATGATCCACGGTGGAGAGCTTGTCCAATTCCTGCTGGGTCAGGGCTTCCAGCGACTTTTCGCGGTCGCGGTGCCGCGCCATCTCCGACAGGTAGTTTTTGGCCTCGTTGCGG
>USBP01000088.1 GCA_900552985.1 uncultured Oscillospiraceae bacterium | reverse complement strand
AGCGGTACGGGCTTCCTTTTATTTTCCGCACAAATTGTTTAGCCTTCCATCAGGCCGATGCCAAGCTCCTGAAGCTGCGCCCCATCCACCGGAGCGGGGCACTCCGTCATAGGCTCGCTCGCATTCTGCACCTTCGGATACGCCACAACATCCCGCAGCGTTTCACAACGAAGCATCTGCATCACCAGCCGGTCGAGGCCAATGCCGAAGCCGCCATGCGGCGGCGCGCCAAAGCGGAAGGCATCGAGCAGGTAGCCAAACTTCGCCTTTGCCTCCTCCTCGCTCAGGCCGAGCAGAGAAAAGATGCGGCTTTGCAGCGTTGGATCCGTGATACGGATCGATCCGCTGGAGAGCTCGATGCCATTAAGCACCAAGTCATAGGCCTTTGCGCGCACATTGGCCTTATCAGTCTCCAGATATTCCAAGCACTCATCCATTGGCGCGGTGAAGGGATGATGCATGGCGACAAAGGCTTTCGCCTCCTCATCCCATTCAAAGAAGGGGAATTCGGTGATCCAGAGGAGATTATATTGATCCTGCGGAATGATATTGAGCTTCTTTGCCACCTCATTGCGCAGCGCGCCCAGCACCGGCAGCACATGGGATACCGCTGTATCCGCCACAATCAGCGCTACGTCACCCGTCTCCGCTCCGGCTCGGGCGAGGATCGCCTGCATCTCATCCTGCGTCATGAATTTGGCAAAGGAGGAGGCTACGCCGTCCGGCGTAAGGCGAGCCCAGGCGAGGCCCTTGGCGCCGATGCCGCGCACAAACTCCGTGAGCTTGTCGATCTCCTTGCGGGTGAGCGTTTTGGCTGCACCCTTGGCCGTGATGCCGCGCACCGTGCCGCCGCCTTCGACAGCGCCGGAAAAGACAGAGAAGCCGCAGCCCCGCACAAGTTCCGTCAGATCATAGAGCTCCATCCCGAAACGCGTATCCGGCTTATCGGAGCCATAGCGCTCCATCGCCTCCTGATAGGTAAGTCTTGGCAGAGGGAGCGGGATATCAACGCCCAGCGCCTCTTTAAACACGCGCTTCATATAACCCTCGCCGATGGCGAGCACATCCTCCATATCCACAAAGGACATCTCCACATCGATCTGCGTGAATTCCGGCTGACGATCCGCCCGCAGGTCCTCATCGCGGAAACAGCGCGCAATCTGCATATAGCGGTCAAAGCCTGCCACCATGGACAGCTGCTTATAAAGCTGCGGGGATTGCGGCAAAGCGTAAAACGAGCCGTTGTGCAGACGGCTGGGAACGAGAAAATCCCGCGCCCCCTCCGGCGTGGAGCGAATAAGCACCGGCGTTTCAATTTCAATAAAGCCGTTTTCATCAAAATAATCGCGCGTGATCTTTGCAATCTTATGGCGCATCAAAATGTTGCGCTGCAAATCCGGGCGGCGCAGGTCAAGATAGCGGTATTTCAGCCGCGTCAGCTCCGCAGTGGGGCAATTCTCAATGATCTCAAACGGCGGCGTCTCGCTCTGCGCAAGCACGCGCAGGTCGTCCACCGCGATCTCGATCTCACCGGTGGGAAGCTCCGGGTTTTTGCTGGAGCGTTCGCGCACGATGCCCCTGGCCATGAGCACGTATTCGCTGCGCGCCCCGAACGCCTTGTCAAACACCGCCTTCTCCGTCTGCTCGTCAAAGGCAAGCTGAACGATACCGGTGCGGTCGCGCAGATCAATGAAGATCAACGCGCCGAGATCACGCTGGCGCTGCACCCAGCCGCACACCGTCACTGCCGCCCCCACATCCTGCATACGCAGTTCACCGCAATAATGCGTGCGCTTGAGGCCCGTCATGTTGTCCATTATACATTCCCTCCCAGAAGCGCCTGCAAATCGCCGGCGCCTTCCTCATTTAAAAAATCCGCAAGCTGGTTGGCGGTCTCATGCACAACCATTCCCATAAAATCCTCCGCAAAGGAGGCGAGCTCCACCTCCTGCGTTTCCCCCGTCTCCATATTTTTAAGCGCAGCCCTGCCTGTATCAAGCTCGCTGTCTCCAAGCACCATGGTATAGCGGGCGCCGAGCTTGTTGGCATATTTCATCTGCGCCTTTACAGAACGGCCTGCCAGGTCATATTGCGCCGCCATTCCATCCTCCCGGACGGCGGCTGTCATTTTAACCGCCTCAACCATCGCCCTGTCGCCCATGGCAGCGATATAAAGATCACACCCGGGCGCTTCCGGGAAGGGCGTTTTTTGCGCCTGCATCAGCAGCATCAGCCGCTCAAGCCCCATGGCAAAGCCCAGGGACGGCACATGCGGGCCGCCGAGCTCCTCCACAAGGCCGTCATACCGCCCGCCGCCGCACACTGTGCCCTGCGCGCCGCTCTCATCGGAGACGAATTCAAACACCGTGCGCGTGTAGTAATCCAGCCCGCGCACAATGCGGGGGTTGATGGTATAAGCAATCTCCATTGCATCCAGATAGGCCTTGACGCGCTCAAAATGCGCCCTGCAATCCTCACAGAGGTAATCCAGCATCAACGGCGCGCCCTTTGCGATCTCCTGGCAGACGGGGCTCTTACAGTCCAGAATGCGCATAGGGTTGCGCTCCAGCCTGCTCTGGCAGGTTTCGCACAGTTCTCCCTTACGAGCGCTGAAATAATCGTACAGCGCCTTATGGTATTCTGCCCGGCAGGCAGGGCAGCCAATGGAATTAAGCTCGAGGTGCAGATGCTCGACGCCGAGGAAATCAAAAATATTCGCCGCCAGAGAGATAATCTCCGCATCCGCAGCGGGGGCCGCCGCGCCCAGGCACTCAACGCCGAACTGATGGAATTCACGAAGCCGCCCTGCCTGCGGCTTTTCATAACGATAGCAGGAGGTAAGGTAACAGACCTTTTGCGGCAGGGCCTCATTGTGCAGCCCGTGCTCCAGAAACGCGCGCACCGCGCCGGCCGTTCCCTCCGGGCGCAGGGTGATGGAGCGCCCCCCCTTATCGTCGAAGGTATACATCTCCTTCTGCACAACGTCAGTCGTATCCCCGACAGAGCGCTGGAAAAGCTCTGTATGCTCAAAAACCGGCGTGCGGATTTCATGATAGCCGAAATTCCGCGCGATCTCCAGCATGGATTGCTCCAGGTACTGGTTTTTATAGCTCTCAGCAGGCAGCGTATCCTGCGTGCCCTTGATGCTTTGCGTCAGCAGTGCCATTGCGTTCTCTCCTTTGCATGGGGTTGCACCGGCGGCGAAAAATCACGAAGCCGGAAATGCGGCCGCAGAGAGAAACCGCTGCGGCCTTATTTTGCCGATGCAATCATTTCTTTTTATTTTCACATGTTTGCGCGGAAAAAGCAATGTTTCCGCAAAATTTTTTTGAAGTTTGGAAGAGCTCCTTTCCTCCGGCGCACAAAAGGCGCTTTGACGCCACCCGTCCAACAGCCAAAGACAGCTCCTCTAAAAACGAAAGCTTGCCGCCCAGCGCCCGCGCGCAGCCTTTTCTCAACGCAGGGTGGCCGTGTTTTGCGGCGTTTCCCGCTGAGGCGGCCTTCTCATCTCCTCCTGCATGATGTGCAAAAAGCTTCTCAGCGGCGTATTCCCCTGCAAGCTCTTATAGTAAAGGCCGAAGGAAATGGCCCCTACCCCCGTGATGGGCAGACGCGCGAGAGGCAAAGAGGGCGGGATCAATAGCTCCGGCAGCAGCGCAATACCCATCCCTGCCTGCACAAGCACCACCACGGCCTCTGCGGACTGGCAGAAATAAAGCTCAGAAAAGGGCCGCCCCTCCATCAAAATCCCCTGTAGCTGGGCAATGGCCGATGGAGCAGCAACCGGAGCGTTTAAAACCAACCGCTCTGCTCTAAGCCGCTCAAAATCCACGCTGCCCTCAGCAGCCAGTGGATTGTCTGCGCTGCAAAGGCATACAATGGGCGATTTTTGCAATTCCCGATAAACGCCGGGCGTTTTTCTGGAATCCGGCTCCCGAAACCCAATGATTACATCAACCTCTTCCTCCTCCAAAAGGCGATACAGGTGCTGAAACGGAACTGTCCGCAAAAGCGGATGCAGGTGCGGGAACTGCTCTGTCAACCGGTGCAAAACCTCCGGCAGCAAGAACAGATGCGTGTCGCTGTGGCATCCAATGGCAAACGGCTGCGGCTCGCTGCCCAAAGGCGTTTCAAAACGCTTTTTCGCCCGCATGGAGATGGCCAGCATATTTCTGGCGTCCCCTAAAAACGCATATCCGGCGGTGGTTATCTCCACTGTACGCGTGGTTCTTTTCAACAGCTTAACATTGAGCTCCTCCTCGAGCGAGCGGATCTGATGGGTCACCGCAGGCTGTGTGACATTTAACTGCTCCGCAGCCCGCGCAAAGCTCAGATTTTCCGCTACCGCCAGGAAGCAGCTTAGCTGAAACGTATTCAAGCCTCTTGCCTCCAATCGCAGAATCATGACCGGCGGGCCGGAGCGCTCCGGCCCAGTCCGCCGGGATTAATAAAACTTTTTTATTAACAATAACATTTTTTGAATTCACTTGCAAGTAAAAATGAGTACAATGGTTTACAGGCGGATTGTTTTAAAACAAACAATCAAAGCCTGAACATCTTTTCAAAAGGAGCGCTGGCAGATGAAGAGCTATCAGATCATCTGGCTGATTAAGCAGCTGCATACCGCCCTGGAGCAATCCGGGCGGGAGGTTTTGGAGCAATACGGCCTGACCTCCTCGCAAGGCCTGCTGCTGGATTATCTGCTCACTCAAAAAGGCGCCGTTCTCTACGCAACCGATCTTCATTTAAAAAGCGGAATTTCTAAATCCGCCATTTCCTGCACCTTAAAGGAACTGCGGAAAAAAGGCTATCTGGAACTGACCACCGAGCCGGCGGACGATCGCAAAAAGCGGATTGTCCTCACAGATAAGGCGCGCCGGGCGGAACGGCAAATTGAGGCCAGCCTGAAAAAAAAGCAGGCCTGCCTGTGCCGGGAAATTCCAGAGCCGGAGCTGCAAATTCTGGAGAACAGCCTGCGCACCATGCTGGCCAATCTGAAGCAAGAAAGCAAAAGGAGGAATGCCATATGATTAAAACGCTGTTTCGGCAGATCGGGGCATATCGCAAGGTTTCCCTGCTGACTCCCGTTTTTACGGCGCTGGAGGTGCTGATGGAAGTGCTCATCCCCTTCATCACAGCGCAGATTATCGACCGGGGAATTGAAGCGAGAGATCTTGGACAGATCTGCCTTTATGGCGCTATCATGCTGGCAATGGCTTTTCTCAGCCTGTTGTTTGGATTTTTGGCGGGAAAATATGCGGCGGCAGCCTCTTCCGGGTTCGCCTGCAACCTGAGGGACGGCATGTATGCCAACATTCAGCGATTTTCTTTCTCCAACATTGACAAATACAGCACGGCTGGCCTGGTCACCCGTATGACGACGGATGTAACCAACGTGCAGAATGCTTATCAGATGATTCTGCGCATTACAGTTCGCGCGCCGCTCATGCTGATTTGCAGCATGTTCATGTGCTTTTTCATCAATTTAAGGCTAAGCCTGATTTTTCTCATTGCCATCGCTGTGCTGGCGGCGGCCTTGATCTTCATTATGCTCAAAACCATGAAAACCTTTGACCAGGTATTCCGCAAATATGACGATCTGAATGCCAGTGTGCAGGAAAACGTCTCCGCAATCCGCGTGGTGAAAGCCTATGTCCGGGAAGAGCATGAGAACGAAAAATTTTCCAGGGCTGCAAAAAATCTTTATCGCCTGTTTGTCAAAGCAGAAGGGCTCTTGGCGCTGAACAATCCTGTCATGATGCTGGTCATATATGGGTGCATCATTGCCCTGTCCTGGTTCGGAGCCAGATTCATTGTAAGCGGCAGCATGACGACGGGCGAGCTGACCTCCATGTTCAGCTATGTGATGAGCGTGCTGATGTCGCTGATGATGCTCTCCATGATCTTTGTGATGCTGACCATGAGCGCCGCAAGCGGCAGGCGTATTGCGCAGGTGCTGGAGGAACAGCCGGATTTGACAAACCCGGAGCAGCCTGTCACCGAAATTGCGGACGGCAGCATTGATTTTGACCACGTGCATTTCTCCTACAAGCACGGCAGCGGGGAAGAAGCGCTGCACGATATTGATCTGCACATCCGTTCTGGCGAAACAATCGGCATCATCGGCGGCACCGGCTGCGGCAAATCCAGCCTGGTCAGCCTTATCAGCCGCTTGTACGATGTGGACAGCGGCGCCGTGCGCGTGGGCGGAAAAGACGTGCGCGCCTACGATATGGAAACGCTGCGCAATCAGGTGGCTGTCGTGCTGCAAAAAAACGTCCTCTTTTCCGGCACGATACTGGATAACCTGCGCTGGGGCAAGGAAGACGCCACGCAGGAGGAATGCGAGGAGGCCT
>USBP01000087.1 GCA_900552985.1 uncultured Oscillospiraceae bacterium | reverse complement strand
CCTACGCTTGTATTCTACCGGATAGGGGAGCCACAAACCCTCTTTTTGAGGCAATGGGATACCGGCTGGATCTTGATGGAATTCCAGCACATCACACTCGCCAGATACTCCTAGAGTTGATGAGAAAACGTGCATTCCGCGTGTGATGAGCAGATCGCCCCGGCTTTCACGGAAGCCTTTGTCATGTGCGTGCTGGTGCATCAGGGCGCCGTCTACTGTGCGGAAGTTCTCTGCCCACAGGTTTTCAATGTGGATGAGTGCCCAACGCCTGCGGCAGAATTTAAAATGCTGTAAGCCGGAAAGCTGCAAATAATCTTCCTCTTTATATTCCATCGATAACCTCGCAGCACAGCCCTGGCAGTTCGTCCAACGTGATTTCGTAATCCTCCGGGCAGGTTGGCATCGTCCCCGCTTCTTTTAATTTGACGTGCAGCGAACGGTGTACTTTTGCAGAAGAATATTGCCCGCTGGGGCAGTTATGTTCCCACCAATAGACTTTATAGACTTCCATAGAACCTTCTGGCCGCGCGGAGGAGGCGTCGTTTTGGAATAGCGTGCGCAGAGCTTCTTTGATTACCTGCGCATCCGCTTCGCTGAATCCGGTCTTTTGAGCAAGCTGGACATTGATGGACCCTTTGATGAGATAAAGGCCATAACGGATTAGATGCTTTGAGCCCATTGTGTCTGAACTGCGCTTTTCGGAAGGCTCGCCGTTTACACTTTTTGTAATCTGCATGGATAAGGCTTCCACAGGAGAAAGGCTGACAGCTTGGTGGATCGAAACAGGCCCGCGAATACCGATGGATACGCCATCCGCCTGATTCCCCTTAAAAGCAAATACTTGACCGAAGCTGCGCACATCCATCCATTTTTCACAGGCTGCGCGGGCATAGGAATCACGATCCTTAGTTTTCTCCAGTGATTTTTTAGCGCGTTCACTCAAGCTGGTAAAGCCATCGTCACAACGGTCATCCGATTGCACAAAAATGGGGTGGCCCAGATCCTGCATCCGATTGCGGAACTTGCGCTTAATGCAGACATCGGAGATTTCTCCATAGCCCTCATAGTTGGTTCGCGGGCGATTTCCGTTGAGCGGATCGCCGTTGGGATTGGCCATCGTAACCGAAATCAGTGCGGCAAAATCAATCTTATTTTTTAGTGCGCTCATTCTGTTCTTCCTCCGTTTCGTTTTCTTCCTTTTTCTTTTGGGTTAGCGCAGAGCGCTGATGGTAATAGCCGAGCAGATAGGTGTCCTCCAGCGGCTGCTCTAAATTAGGGTCTTCCATGCTGAGCAGGTTTGCGATTTCTTCAATGATCCTGCGGAAATACACGCGACGCCCCGGAGTGAGCCGCTCAAAATAGGGGATGAGCTGATCGGAAAGAATGCGCATCGCATAAAGCGGCCGCCGGGTAAAAACCGGCTGCATCCGGATGGCGTTGGGCTCCCGTTTTTCCTCATTGCCGTATGTGCTGCGCTCCACCTGTTCCATTACCGCTAGCCAGCGGCCGAATAAGTAGCTGCGGTCTCGATTGGATGTATCCAGCGACAATGTCCATTCCTCCTTGCTGTTTATTGATTGTGTGATATTAGAATTCTCTCTGGCAGCCTTTGCAAAGTCGTTTCGCTTTTTCCGAATCAATGCGCAGGTGGTGGCGAGAATTGCTTCCCAATTTTCAGGAGTATAAGCGGACGGCATACCGGCGCGCACTACCAACGCACGGCACAATGCTTCTGGAATCGGTCGGCACTCTACCAGGCAGCTCAGCACTTGCTGCGCCTGCTCTCGCATTAGTTTGGGATCGGTTTCTAATTTTTCTCCATGTTGTATGCCGTAGGCACAAGATACAATACGGTAAATCGTGGGGGATTGAATGCCATATGAATGCGTGTTACGTGAATGCGTGCCACGTGGACGGTAATCCCAGCAGCAGGTGGTATACCAGCGCTCGATCCGTTGTAAAAAATCGGAGCTTTTGAGCTCGTTATAATACGTGACGCTCAAGCGCCCGGATGTAGCGGCATCCAACACGGCAATTATCACATCATCCTCTGGTTTTAATAGATTTCGATAGCCCTGCAATGTTTGCTGCAGCTGGTTTTGGTAGCTGACAAAATCACGCTTGGCCTCTGCGGGAAAACCAAGCGCATCGAAGAACGGCACCGGCTTGCCTTCCGGATTCCAGCATAGGAATGTGCGCTTGCCCCAGACAACGCCCTGATTTGCAGCAACCCAGCGTAGGGCGCTGTGCGCTTTTTGGGAAGCGATGTACCCAACGCTGAGGGCTTGATCGGCCTGTGTGAAGCGCCCGCGATAAGTGAAATTTGCACTATCGTTTGCGGAAATCAGTTTCGCATTTGGGCTAGATGGGGCGGCGCCCTTTGGATGCATCTTGCAGATGGTATCCTCTTGCCCGGAGATCGAGCAAAAGCCGCGCGGGCCCTGTGCAAGCGCGGCGGCATAAAACCGGATGAAGCAATCAAAAAGCTCGATATTTTGCCAGCAGGCAGATTGGCGGCCCGGGATGACGCGCCAGCGCACAAGGTATTTATCATACGCTTCTTCTGGAACGCCGCCTTTTGCTGGAGCATCTGTTTTCTTCAGTGTGATGAGGCCGGATGCCGCGAGATCTTGAACGATAGTTCCCTTTTGAGCATATTGTAAAATGGCTTGTACGATCGGGTGAGAAAATGGGGACGCGGCCCATTGCCGCAGCTGGGCAAGATAGTTTTCAAATTTATCTCCACCATAGGGGGCCAGATATTGCAGCTGGTCACAGATCGGGTGTGCTGTGACATTTGTTCCAACACGTCCAGCGGATTCGATGGTAGCGGGAATCAGCGTTTTACTTTCTTCCTTTGGCACTTCAACGGCGCTTTGAAATATCCCTTCTTGCGAGAGGGTGATCTCAATCTTTGCATTCGTGATCACATGAGAAAGGGGAGCCAGAGGCTCTTTTTCCCCTTCGATGATAACGCCCGCGCGGTGGGCATATGTTTCATAGGTGCGGTAAGCTGCTTGCAGAATGCCCATTTACTCACCCTCCTCCAACATGTCCACAGGTTGAAAATTCCCAAGCCCTACCCCAAAGGGCTTTATACGCATTTCTCTTACTGGCTGGATGATTTCGCATTGCTCCGGTCGAGGAAATTCAATGATGCCATGCTTCATAACCGGATACCAAAAGCGGATGCTCATATGCCCCTGTGTCTCTTCCGAGTGAGCCTCATCTGCGTAGGTAATGCCATGATACATTAGCCCGAAAGCCAGCTCTGGGGTATCGTCATAGTGCCCCTTTCCCTCGCCGAATGTGCAGGGGGTTACATAGCCCTGGCATTCTCGCGTGCCAAGAAAAATATCCCGCCGCCCGCCGCGCTCAATCATTCGGCGGGCAATATTATGGTGCTTATGCTCGTTGCGGTCAGATGACAGCTCCGGCCGGTGTTCATTCCATTCAAAATGAGCGCGCACCTGATAGCGGCAGTTGTAAAGATAGTTATAAAATGCGAGGTCGTTTTGCCCGTTGCTGTATTTAATCGGACGTATCCCTTTCACCTGAGTCTGAATCGGGTTCATAATACGAACGGCATCGATATACCAAACGAGAGTAGGCTTCCAGTATACAGAAGAAAGAATACCCTTCAATGCCTCATAGGTAGGAATTTGCAGCGTGCATTTTTCGCCGCCAATGCGCATAATCGGGTCGGCAAAGAGGGCGTAATCGCCAGTCACTTCAAACTCCACTGTGTTTCTAATATGCAATGTGATATCACACCTCCAGATATGGATTTAGGACTCCGTCTATTCGGAATCCGGTTTCCTGAGCATAAAATTCAGAGCGCAGGGCCAATACTTCACCGCCGCAGATTGTAAAAATTCCTCCGGTGTCCAGTAGCTTCCTATATTCGTGTTCATAAAGGGAGACGGTGAAGCGTGCGGCTTCCCGCAGCAGGCCTTTGCGGTAGTCAAGATCCCACATGGCGGATGCCCCGTTTAACTGCGTGATAAGCTCTTGCCCCTTTTTATAGGGCACGATAACATCATCCATCGTGTCGTCTTGAAAAATTTGAAATTGCTCCCCTGCGGTGCGAAAGGCCTGACCGAGCAGATAGCGGTCTTGTGTTGGGCAATGGTTTCTGCCCTCCCGATTCCGGGACAGTAGCTGAAACATCGAGGTTTTCAAGGCGGGCAGCGGATAATCCTGGCTTTCCTGCGCCATTTCACAATAGAGATCCCGATAATAGGTGTGAATGGCTGTTGCCCCGGTAAGATCGTTTTCAAAGATGGCTGGATTTTGGTGGTAACGCAGCAAAGTGGACTCTGCCGCTTGCTGTGCCTGGCGGATTTCCGGCAGGCGGCTGAGGTCCTCTCCGCGGATATTGACAATATAAACGGGGCAGATTTTTGCAAATTCGCCGCTGCGATTGCAGCGCCCGGCGGCCTGTACAATATTATCTAGCCCTGCACAAACGCGAATGACACACCCGAAAGAAAAATCCACGCCGGCCTCTACCAGCTGGGTGGATACACATATCAATCCTTTCTTCTCCAGAAGGGCGCGATTGATATGGGCCAATGTGGCTTCCCGATGCTCCATACACATAGAGGTAGAGAGGTGAAACAGAGGCGCTTGAGAGCACTGCCTCAGAGCCTCAAACATCTTCCTCGCTTCCGCTTTTGTGTTGCAAATGAGCAGTACGCTGCGGTTAGCGGCCTGACATTCCTCCGCAAAACCGGCGAGCTCCTCAATCGTGTAACCTCCTTGGCGGCGCAGATCTTTTACTTCTGTCCGCCGGAACACGGACCAGAGCGCTTGGTCATAAGGGACTAACTCCGGCTCAGGCGCATACTGAAGGCCGTGTTTTACTTCCTCCAAGCAGGGCTGCGTCGCAGAGCAGAGCACAACCGTTGCACCACAGAACTTAGCCAAAAAATTAATTGCCAAATTGAATTGTGACAGCATAGAACGCGGGACAGACTGCACTTCATCGATTATGAGCACACTGTTTGCCAAAGCAGACATGCGCCGGATGCAGGAGGTCTTGCCGGCAAAGAGCGTATTGAGCAGTTGGACAAGCGTAGTGATCACAATGGGTGCGCGCCAGTTTTCTAGCAGCAGCTCAGCCGGGTTTAGTTCGCCCTCATATTCTCCCTCCTTTTCCCGGATAACATTGGAGTGATGCTCCAGAATGAGTGCATCCTCCGAAATGTAGGCGCGGATGGATTTGGCGTTCTGCTCTAGGATGCTGAGCAGGGGAATGACGAAAAAAATCCGTTCCTTATGAGTTTTACAAGCGCAGGCCAATGCATAGCGCAGCGCTGTCAGCGTTTTTCCCCCTCCGGTTGGAACGCTCAAGCGGAATATCCCGCCGCGGCCAGCAGCTTTTCGGCAGAGATCTGAAATGCAGCGCCGGGCCCGGTTGATCGCTGTGCTGGCGGGGAGGGATAGAAGCTTTGCCTCAACACGAGCAAGCAGTGTGTCCCAATCGCTGAAAGAATCGCTGCCGCCCCGAATGGCGGAGCGGTGCTGCTCAAAGGCCGCTGTATCTGCTCGATCTCCTTCGATCACGGAGGATAACACCATGCGGGCAAGCATTGCAAAATAAAACAGCATTTCCTCTGCATCCTTAGAGCAGGAGCGCAGCCGTTTTTGCATTGCCTCAATTTCCAGCACCGCGTCTTCAAATAGACGATCCAATGTTTCAAGAGAAACACAATTATTGAGAAAATTCCTTTTGGCTTCTTGATAACTGATGCCCCCCTTTTGGATTCGGTGCAGAAATCCATCCGCTCCCTCTGGGGAGAGGCAATCAAATTGCCCATGATGCGAACCAGCTGCAAAGGCCAAGATTTCAGCCGTCATGTTTCGCAATGTTTGGCCAGGGCTTTGATGCCATTGTTCCATCGCAAATCTTGCCCCGGCGAAGGTGTGGTTGACGCTACCTCGAGCAACTGGCTTTCCTTCAGCTGCTGCGGTAATATATCCTTTGAAGTCCTCTGTATATTTCCCCATATCATGCAGCAGAGCCGCCAGATAGCAGAGCGCTTTTAACCCGTTGGGAGCGATAGAGCGTGCGATGTGAGCACTGCTTTGACAATGCTCTTCTACTGTTTGTATATACCAATCCCCCTTGTCACTTTTCTCAAGATGAGCAGGATACAGCACAAAGAACCTCCTTTTTTGTTGATAAATAGATGATATTATATTAACATATCTACCCAAAAAATTCAAATAAAAGACGGAAAAATTAAGATTTATGACAGGCAAAACCGAATTACATCAGAAATGGATTCCATTATTTTGAGATCAAGGGTTGAAAACGTAAACCTTATCATGGGACGGATGAGAAAGCGGAAGTACACAGTAGCTTCTGGCGAGATCCATACGGCGGCGATGGCCGGCGAGCGCTTTATCATTGCCTTAAAAGGGTAGCGGTTTACACGCGCGGTGCTTTGGTTAGAAGTGCAAAAACCCCCCCCCCCCC
>USBP01000086.1 GCA_900552985.1 uncultured Oscillospiraceae bacterium | reverse complement strand
CCCCCTGCCACACGCCTCGATTCCCTCTCCGGAGCGCTTTGCTTCGCCCGCTATGTCTGCATGCAGCACAAAAAAGGGAATGCCGAGCCGCTCGCAGGTATCACGCACAAGCGCCTCATCCCGATCCGCCTCCGCACCGCGCAGGCCGTGGTTGACATGAGCAGCGGAGAGCCTTAGACTCCACTCCGCTTGAAGCTCATGCAAAAGAAAGAGCAGCGCCATCGAATCCGCCCCACCCGATACCGCCGCGCCGGGCGTAAGCAGCTGACAGCGCTGGATGGTTTCAAGGGCTTTACATTTCATCACGGTTTCTCTCCAGAGTGGTGAACATTGTATAATCCGGATTCCAGCCCAGCTCCACCGTCTCTACGGGGCCATGCCGGTTTTTTGCGACAATGACCTCGGTGACGTTGGCGTTCGCCTCCTCCGGCGGCGTTGTCTCATCCCGGTAATAATCCTCTCGATACAGCATCATGACGATATCCGCATCCTGCTCAATAGAGCCGGATTCCCGCAGGTCGGACAGCTGCGGGCGATGGGATTTGCCGCGGCCCTCTGTGCCGCGAGCGAGCTGCGCCAGGGTGATAACCGGAACGTTGACATCCTTCGCCATCAGTTTCAGGTTCCGCGTGATGTCTGAAACCTCTTGCACACGGTTTTCTGTGCGTTTACCGGACTGCATCAGCTGCAAATAATCGATGACCACGCAATCCACATCCCGCATTTTCCGCACCCTGGCTTTCATTTCCGGCACGGTAATGCTGGAGGTATCGTCCACATAAAGCTCGCATTCATTGAGCACGACGGTTGCTGCGCCGAGCCTGCTCCACTCGTCGTCCGTAAGCTGACCAGTGCGCATTTTCTGGCTGCTGACGCGCGCCTCGCTGGACAGCAGCCGCTGTGCAAGCTGCTCCTTTGTCATCTCCAGCGAGAAAAAAAGCACCTTCTTTTTTGCTTTCAGCGCCACATTGCGGGCAATGTTAAGGGCAAAGCTTGTTTTACCCATGGCCGGACGAGCGCCCACAATGATAAGATCGGATTTATTCAACCCGGAAATTACGCGATCCAGATCGGAAAAGCCGGTGGTGAAGCCCATATACTGCTCCCTGTCCGGCGAGCTCAGCTTATAAAGCCGGTCGTATACCTCGTTGACGATCACATCGCTCAGCCGGGAGGGACCAATGGTGTTTTTCCCCTGCCGGATATCATAAATACGCTGTTCGGCGGCATCTAAAAGCAGGTCTGCCTCCGCATCCTCCGCTGTGGCGGAATCAATGATCTCGCGGGAGACATTAATCAGCGTGCGCATATAAAACTTTTCCCGCACGATGCGGGCATAGGCCTCTACATTCGCAGTGGAGGGAACGACCTGCGCCAGCTGAAAAAGATAGGTCTTGCCGCCTGCATCGTCATAGATTTTTTCTTTTTTCAGCTGCTCGAGCACAATCAACGGATCGATTTTACCGCCCATCGCATCAATGTTGACCATGATGCCAAAAATAGCTTGATGCTGCGGCAGATAAAAATATTCCCCCTTGACCACCATGAGCACCTGCGGCATACAGGCAGGCTCAATCAGGATGGAGCCCAGCACAGCCTGCTCCGCCTCAAGGCTAAAAGGCATTTTCAAGCCGTCAAAGCTTGAGAGCGCGTTGATCTCATCCATGCCTTTCTCCACCCCTTTCTCTCATTCCAGCCTTTATTCCCCGACCATCACATACAGCTTGGCGGTAACCCCGTTATACAGCTTGACCTCCACGGGATAGGTTCCAAAATTTTTAATATCCTCCACGCTTATCTTCCGTTTGTCCACGGAAACGCCAAACTCCTTGACGATCAGCTCTGCGATTTCCTTTGCGGTCACGGAGCCGAACAGACGGCCGTTCTGGCCCGCATTGGCAGTCATTTTCAGTGTTTTGCCCTCAAGCTGCGCCGCAGCCTCCTTCGCCTTTGCCGTTTCGGTTGCAATGCGGTAATTCTCCGCCTCCTGGCGATTCTTCAATTCGCTCATTGCCTGCTTATTGGCCTCCATCGCAAGGCCGCGTGGAAAGAGAAAGTTACGCGCATAGCCATCTGATGTCTTTACCAGCTCGCCCTTTTTGCCGAGTCCCTTGACATCCTGCTTTAAAATCACATTCATTCTAAATTCCTCCCTGCTTGTTCATCCGGATTTTCTACCGGCGTATTCATCTGTGCATAAAATTGATCAATTCCCTGCAAAAGGCGAACCTTTGCTTCGCTGACCGAAACGTTTTTCAGCTGTGCGGCAGCCATCGTCTGATGGCCTCCCCCTCCGAGCATCTCCATAATCAGCTGGACGTTCATTGCGCCCATAGAACGGGCGGAAATATTCACGACATCCTCCGTCCGATACAGGACATAGGAGGCGCGTATTCCGCTGATGTTCAGCAGCTCATCCGCAGCCTGAGAAGCGATCACACGGATATCCTCCGATTCGATATCGGCAATCGCAATCGCACAACCGCGGTAGGTGTCGAAGCTGGCGGTAACCGCATTACGCAGATGATAATCCTCCATGCTGTTGGAAAACAGCTGTTTGACGCGCACCGTATCCGCGCCGCGGCCGCGCAGATAGGCCGCGGCCTCAAAGGTATGCACCCCTGTGCGCAAAACAAAATTGCGCGTGTCAAGCATGATCCCGGCGAGCAGCGCCTCTGCGTGCAGCTTATCAATAAACGGCTTGCGGCTCATATAGGGCAGCAGCTCCGTCACCATCTCCGAAGCAGAGGACGCGGTCGGCTCATGATAAAAAATAACGGCATGATCGATAAAATTCACCGTTTTGCGATGATGGTCAATAACGATGACCGTTTGAATCTTTTCCAGCAACGGCGGATACTCCACAAAATCCGGACGGTGCGTATCCACCACTACGAGCAGCGTGCGCTTGCCGATTCGTTGCAGGGCGTCTCCGGGTTCGATAATAAAATCACGCATCCCGCCCTCATCCAACTGATCTGTGAGCGCCTTGGCCAGTGACTTTGCGCGCGACATGACAATATAGGCCGGTTTTTTGAAAAAACGTGCGGCGCTCCAGATACCAACTGCCGCACCCAATGCATCCAAATCCGCAAAGCGGTGCCCCATAATCAGGATGGTATCGCTGCCCTCAAACAGCTCAGCGATTGCAGAGGCAACAATTCTCGTGCGCACCTTCGTCTGCTTTTCCACACTTTGCGAAACGCCGCCATAAAAGGTGAACTGCCCATGCGTGTTCACCGCCGCCTGATCGCCGCCGCGGCCCAGCGCCATATCCAGCGCCTGCCGCGCCGCATCCTCACACTCATGCAGGCTGTCTCCACGCCCGACGCCAATAGAGAGTGTCACGCCCGTCAGCTCCTCATATGTATAGGCTCTGACGCTGTCGAGCACATTAAACCGCTGCTGCATCATCGTTTGCAGCGCGCGCTCCTCCACCACCAAAATATAGCGGCTGTTGGCATATTTACGCATCACGCAGTCAAACTGCGCAGACCAGGTTTCAATGATTTTTTCCACGCCGCCGGTCAACGCGGCTTTTTCGCTGTCGCGCAGGCCATGGGCGATCTCGTCGAGGCTGTCCATCGCCACAAGCAGCACCGCAGGGCGGCTGGAGCGGTATTCCTCCGCCTGCTTCTTGAGCTGCGTATCATCAATAAAATACAGCACTGCCGCGGCGTCGCTCCGGTCAGAGAGCCGGTTGGCATAAACGGTATAGCGCAGCCCGTCATATTCCACGGGAACGCTGTCCTGCGCGAGAATTTCCTCTACCGGGGTACCGGAGGTGAATTGGCTCGCACGCAGATCCTCCAGCTTCTTCCCGCCCAAAACGCGGGTGCGAAACAGCTCGTTATACCAAAGTACGCGGCCTCCGCTGTCGACCGCAAGGAGCGGCAGGGGAAAATTGTGAACCGCTCCCTGATCCGGAAAGGAGAGAGAATTGGAAATCTGCATCACAGCCCTGCGCACCCGGCGCCCGTGGAAATGCATGCGCAGCAATTCAAGCGACAGCACGCTGAAGAGAAAGACAAGCTCCACCACAGCCAACTGCCACGAAAAGGCAAAGGTGACGCCGGCAAAAACCAGGCAAACGCCAAGGGCGACCACTGCCATCGGATAGGTTTTCCACAGATTCTTCATCCAAAATCCCCCTGAGCACAATAGAGGACGGCGGCCCCGGAGCGCTCTGGTTTCAAAGCCCGGCGGCCCCTTACACCTCCATCAAAATCGGCAGGACCATGGGGCTGCGCTTCGTCCGCTCATACATAAGATGGGAAACCTCATCGCGCAGCTTCAGCTTCATGGAGCCCCAGTCATGCACATGCTGCGCGGCGCAATCCTCCAAAATGCGCTGGGCAACCCGGCAGGCCTCTTCAATCAGCTCCTCCGACTCACGCACATAAACAAACCCGCGCGAAACAACATCTGGGCCGGACAACACCTCGCCCGTTTTGCCCTCAATGGTCGCCACAACAATAATCAACCCATCCTGCGCAAGATGCTTTCTATCGCGCAGGACGATACTGCCTACATCCCCGACGCCATAGCCATCTACAAATACACGGCCAGACGGCACATTCCCGCTGACGCGGAATTCCTTTTCAGACAGCGAGACCTCCACGCCGTTATCTGCAATCAGAATGTTTTGAGGATCCATCCCCATGCTCAGCGCCAGCCCGGCGTGCTTGGTCAGGTGTTTCTGCTCGCCGTGGACAGGGATGAAATACTTCGGCCGGAGCATGCCAAGCATCAGCTTCTGTTCCTCCTGGCAGGCGTGGCCGGAAACATGGACGTCGTACATCTTCTCATAAACAACCTCCGCGCCCAGTTTCATCAGCTCATTAACCACCTTGCTGACGGTCTTTTCGTTGCCGGGAATGGGATTGGCGGAAATAATCACACAGTCGTTCGGGCAAATGGAAACCTTGCGATGGTCGGAAAAGGCCATGCGCGTCAGGGCGGACATCGGCTCGCCCTGGCTGCCGGTAGTAATAATCACCATCTTCTCCGCCGGATACCGGTTGACCATATCGATGCTCACCAGCAACCCGTCCGGCACATGCAGATAACCGAGCTCCGTGCCGATTGCCACTACATTCTCCAGACTGCGGCCGGAGAGAGCAACCTTGCGCCCCAGGCTCTGCGCCACGTCGATAATCTGTTGGACCCGGTGGATGTTGGAAGCAAACGTGGCCACAATCAGGCGGCGGTTGCCGGCCTTTGCAAACAGACGCTCAAACGATTCGCCCACCTTGCGCTCGCTCTCCGTATAGCCGGAGCGCTCCGCGTTGGTGGAATCCGAGAGCAGACACAGCACGCCCTCTTTACCGATCTCTGCAAAGCGGGCCAAATCGATCATATCGCCGTCAATTGGTGTTGTATCGATTTTAAAATCCCCCGTCTGAACGATCGTCCCCGCTTTGCAGCGGATCGCCAGCGCCACTGCGTCGGGAATAGAATGGTTGACGTGTATCAGCTCCACATCAAACGCGCCAAAGGAGATATGATCCCCGGGCTTTACCACATTCAGACTGGTCGTGTTCAACAGCCCGTGCTCTTTAAATTTGCCCTGAATCAGGCCGATTGTCAGACGCGTGGCATAAATTGGTATATTCACCGTCTTCATCAAATAGGCCAGGGCGCCGATATGATCCTCATGCCCATGGGTAATCACGATTCCCCGAATTTTACCGGCATTGCGCTCCACATAGGTAAAATCCGGGATGACCAGATCAACCCCCGGCATATCCTGATCCGGAAAGGCCAAGCCGCAATCCACCAGGAACATATCGTCCCCATACTCATACAGGGTCATATTTTTGCCGACCTCGTTCAGCCCGCCAAGGAAGGCAATTTTGACCGGAGCGGCCTTCTTGACGGCCTGCTGCTTTTTCCTGTTTTGATAATAGCGTGTTGAAGGCGCGGGCTTTCTCCCGTGTACGCTTGCATCAATAATTTTATCCTTTGCTTCTTTTGGAGTTTTTTGAGCTTTTTGTTCTCTTGTTCCATTTTTGGCGTTTGGCATTCCATCTACTCCTTCTGATTTTTATTTTCATCACAGCACGGTATCACGGCAAAAACAGGCGATGGAAACCCGCAAAACACCCTTGGCCACATGGTTTGGACAATGGCAACCGGACCGCCGGCGTATCTCAAAGGAGGCATCCCGACGGCAGACTCTCTGCGTTTCAGCCTGCGGCTGCGGCGATGGATTTTCAACCACCGGCACTCCTGTAACACTGGCGCACGCCTCCTGCAACATCATGGCACACTTGAGAGGCTCTCGCGTTCCCTATTTTGGCATTGCACTTGCTGTTTTCGACCCATCCGACTGTTTATAAAACCCGCCTACCATACACAGACGGGATATGAATCCACAACGCGCTTGGGCAAGGCAACCGTTGGCTGTTCAAAAAGCCGCCCCGCCCGGCGGCGCATGAAAACAGGCGCCGACAATTGTGCTATGTTTACAGCCTCTCCTCCCGACCGGATG
>USBP01000085.1 GCA_900552985.1 uncultured Oscillospiraceae bacterium | reverse complement strand
CCTGACGAGCCTTGACGCAGCAAAGGCGATCATGGAGAGCACGCGCATCGTTGAATCGGATACCGTGAATTTGACGGATATCGCAACGCTGTAACATAAAAAAATAGCAAAGCGCCTCCGGTGCGGTTCAGGCCTGCCGGAGGCGCCTTTTGATTTGTGACGTGGTTGACAAATTTTCTGCGGGGTGTATAATAAAATTTGGGAATAGTTACATATAAAGAAAAAATAAGGGATGATAGGGCGTGCGGCGGTTTCGAACGGTTTTTCTACTGGCGGCAACACTTCTGCTATTGCTCTTGCCCGCTTGCGGCGGCTATCAGACGCTGAGCAGCATCACGGCGCGCGACGAGATTTCCGGTCAATCGTTTACGGCAAAAATGTTTGTCCGGCGTGGGGAGGTTGGAGGCTCCTATACAAGCTTTGTCTCCTCAAAACCGTTGGACGATCTGAAAGAAGGGCTTCTGGCGCGCGCTGGCAACGTGGAAAACATGCAGGCCGCTGTTTATCAGGGGCAGTATGTGCTCTTTACACAGCAGGCGGGCGGTGAAACAGCCTTCTTCCTTCTGGCGCGCGTGCCGAATGCCGAGGGCGATGAGCAGCCGCGTTATGCCCTCCTGGCCCCGGTGGCATGCTTTGGAGAGCGGGATGCAGGCGATGGGAAAAGCCTGATTTATTTCCCCTACCATCTGCTGGAGAATACAGAAATTCAGATGTACCCCGGCCAGACTGCCCTTCCAGATGGCGCGGCCTTTCCGACGGCTGCGGAAATCAATGCGTTTGAAGCGTTCTATCGGGCGTTGGCGGATTGCGGTGTCTCCCGTGAGGGGAATGTGCTTCGCGTGAAACACATGCAGAGCGGACGGACGGTACAGATCGCCTTTTATGAAGAGCAGGGTGTAAAAATGGCGCGGTTTTCGATCTGTTTATAATGAAATGAGGGAATTCTCATGAGCAAAGAGGTTAAATTTTTAGCCGTCGGCGCGGTATTGACTCTAAGCGGCGCGATTATGACCACCGGTGGGGAGGGTGTTGTGATCGCCGGTATGGTGGTTGGCGCTGCTGGCCTGCTGTTTCTCATCGCCTGTTTACTGGTGCGTTCCCGCATCGCTTCTTACTACAGGGAGGATTCCGGCGCAGAGCAGGAGCCCGGCACCGAGGGGAAGGGATAAGCTGCAAAGCCGCCAGCGGGGCGGCGGCAACCATTCTTATCATAAAAATACCGGGAGATTTCTGCGCCATAAAGAGCGCAGAAGCCTCCCGGTTTTGCTCTATGACCGGAGCGTTTTCAGCACGCTTCACCGCTTCGCCTTATGCTTGCGCAGCTCTATCACGGTCTGCCCGGCGTTGTAGGTGGCCCGGATATTTTTGATCCGCGTGCTGGTCAGGTCGTTGCGCACCATGTTTTTGAGCACCTGCCCATGGCTGTAACCGTGGATGACAACGATCTCCTTGACATCCTCCGGCGCGCTGTCCAGCAGCGAATCGAGCCGGTCGCGTGCCTCCTGCGCATACATGCCGTGCAGGTCTATGGTCATCTGGCTGCCCTCCCGGGTGATCCGCATACCATTTCCCCCCCTTGTTGATCGGAGAAGGGCAGAGAACGCCTGTTCCCTGCCCTTTTGCAAAAAAGTGAATGCAATTCTTAGTTTGCCTGCCCCTTCGGCTCCTGAGCGGCTTTTTCCGCTGCCTCACGCCTGCCCTCCGGCGTATCGCGGTAATACTGCGTTTTGGGGTGCGGGTGCTCGCGGGAGGCCCAGAGCTTTTCTGCCTCCGGCGCCCACGCGGCGGCAAATTTGTCGCATTTGGCGCAGAGTGTATCAGCGCTTTCCGGTGAAATGAGATCGGTGGATTTTGCGCCCGTCTCCGCGATCATTTTGCGCAGGCACTCCGGGTTTTCCAGCATCGGGCAGGGGCGCAGGTGGTTATCGTTGAACGGCTGCCCGCGCCAGTAGGCCTGGAACAGCGGGCGGCGCAGCGCCTCAATGAGCGTATGGGTGCGGATGTTGGAATCTGAGAAGTGGATGAACACGCAGGGCTCGATATCGCCTGCGGAGTTGATGTGGAAATAGTTGCGCCCACCCGCAATGCAGCCGCCGACATACTCGGCGTCATCCTGAAAATCGAAAACGAACATGGGCTTGCCGGTTTTACCGTTGCGCATTTTGCGCAGCCACGCATACATATGCTTGCGCTGCTCCGGCGTGGGGATCAGCTCTGGGTAGGCGTCGTGCCCGACGGGCATATAGTTGAAATAGGCGCCGAATTTCACGCCCTTTTCAATCATCAGGTCAATAAAAGCGTCGCTCGTGACCGCATCGACGTTGGCGCTCGTGTAGCAAACGGAGATGCCGAAAAACAGCTTGTTCTGCTTAAGCAGATCCATCGCGGCCATCACCTTGTCGTACACGCCGTCGCCCCGGCGGCTATCGTTGCTCTCGCGCGTGCCCTCCACGCTGATAGCGAGTGAAAAGTTGCCCACGCGCTTCATATCGTCGCAGAATTTCTGATCGACGAGGGTGCCGTTTGTGTAGGCGAGAAAGGCGCAGTCCGGGTTCTCCTCACACAGGCGGATGATATCGTCCTTCCGCACAAGCGGTTCGCCGCCCGTGAACATATAGAAATGCGTGCCCATCTCCTTGCCCTGGCGGACAATATCGCTGAGCTCCTCGTAGCTCAGGCTCTGGCGGTAGCCGTATTCAGCCGCCCAGCAGCCCTTGCATTTGAGGTTACAGGCGCTGGTCGGGTCGAGCAAAATGATCCATGGGATATTGCAGTGGTATTTCTCCCGGTTTTCCCGCACTGTTTTGGTGCCATAGTAGGCGGCGTGCAGACCCAAAGCGAGAAACATTTTTTTGATGACCTCGTGATCCACATCCCGCAGGATGCCCACTGCGAACTGATTCCAGACGTTGTCCGGGTCGGCCGCGCCGCGCCGGATGCCCTCCAGCGATTTGGCGGGGAAGAGGTTCCCCACAACGCCCTGCACCTTGTCCATCAATTTGACAAGGTTTGCCTGCGGATCTTTATCCACATATTTGAGCAACTGGTCGAGCACGGCTCCGGCCGCCGCCCGCTGCGCTCTATGCTTAACAGCCATTCTGATAGCTCCCTCCTTGCGGGCGCGTTACGGCCCACCGTATTAGTGTACGTGATTGTGAAGGGGATGTCAATAAACGAAATGTGAACTTCCTGATTTTCATCGATAGCGCCCGGCCTTCCGAGCGCTGCGCCTACATTATGCGCGCAAAGGAATCCTATAGCGCCTTTTCAAATGGGAAAAGGCGGTGTATAATAACGGCATAAGGAGGTTGGCTGTATGCTGCCAAATATTGGAGGGATATTGGTGACGGGGCTATTGATCGCGGTGCGGTTTATCACCGGGATGCTTGGGTACCTGGACGGCGCGCCGGGCAGCGGCTCGAAGCTTGTTGCACCACAGGAGATAGAGCAGCCCGCGCAGAGCGTGACGCTGCGCGTGGCAACCTATAACGTGAAAAACTGTGAGGATGGCACTGCGGTGGAGGAGATCGCGCAGGATATCAATGCGAATAACCTCGATATCGTCTGCCTGCAGGAGTTGGATCGCGGCGGCACCCGGGCGGGCGGCAAGAACCTGCTGCGGATGCTGTCGCGCCGGACGCTGCCGTATTACCGCTTTTTCCCGGCGATTGGGTTCCCGGGCAACGAATATGGTATTGGCATCCTGAGCCGGTATCCGTTTGAGCAGGCGGAGCTTTACCGGCTGGAGACGGGGGAGGAGGAAGGCCGTGTGCTGGGCGGTGTGACGCTCCGGGTGAACGGCGTTTTATTCCGCGTTTATAACACGCACCTTTCCTTTGAGAGCACACCGCTGCGCGCCGGCCAGATCGCCTTCATCAGCGAGAAGCTGCAGGGAAAAGCGCCGTGCATATTGATGGGAGATATGAATCTCGGGAGCCTGGATGAGCTGGAGGGCTTTCGGGGCCTGAAAGCTTTGAATTCCCCGGAGAACCCGATTGTCACCTTCCCCACGGGCGGATATGGGGGAAGCTACCCTTATATTGATCATATTTTACTCTCTGATGGGGTTACGTGCCAATGGGTGAAGCCCTATCACCAGACGGTTTCCGATCACATTATGCTGATGGCCGAGGTCACAATAGAAAATCAGGAGGGATGAGCCTGGTATGAGGCTGGAAACGATTTACCGCTATTCAGACAGGGAAGATGTTTCGATGACGGCATACCTGCTCGGGCAGGTGGACGTCTGCGCCTTTTCCGGCGCGCGCCCGGCTTTGCTTCTCTGCCCGGGCGGCGGTTTTGCATTCTGTTCCAACCGGGAGATGGAGCCGGTCGCCATGCATTTTGCGGCGCAGGGCTATCAGGTGTTTGTGCTGCAATATTCTTTGGAGGAACAGGCCTCCTTCCCCGCGCCGATCGACGATGCCGCCTGGGCGGTGCAGGCGATCCGGGCGGGTGCGGAGCGCTTTGGGGTCCATCCGGAAAAAATTGCCGTGATGGGTTTTTCCGCCGGGGGCTATGTAGCGGCCGGATTGAGCGTTTTCTTTGCGGAGCCGTCGGTCTGCCCGCAGGATGGGCGCTTTTCCGCCCGGCCAAACGCCGCGGTTTTGTGTTATCCGGTGTTGACGGCGAATCCGGACTATGCGCACGCGGGGTCTATCCAGCGGCTTTTGGGCACAACGCCGGATACGCCGCAGCAGCGGCGTCTGCTTTCGCTGGAGGAGCATGTTACGCCCGAAATGCCGCCTGTCTTTCTTTGGCATACGGCGGATGATCCGGGCGTGCCGGTAGAGAACAGCCTGCTTTTTGCAGCGGCCCTTGCGCAAAAGGGAATCCCGTTTGAGCTGCACGCCTTTGAAACAGGGCATCACGGCCTTGCGGATTGCTCGCTGCGCACCTGTGACCGCTCGCATCCCCATGCCGCACATTGGATTGGTCTTGCGCAGGAGTGGCTGGGAGAGCATTTCGATTTTTTACCCTTGTAGTGGAGGAACAGCTGGAGAAAATGTGCCAGCGCCCGGAGATATTTTATCCCGGGCGTTTTTTCCTTCAGACTGGTATGCTTTTTGGGTATATTTGAAACCCGCTGTGTTTGTCAGGGATGGTATAGAGGGAGAGAAGCGGCGAACGGTTCACACAGAGAAGGAATATTATTTATAAATTACTTGCAAAAATAACTGAAAAATGGTACTATTTTAATAAATTAGCTGCGTCCCATGCAGCTTTTCTTTGTTCGGGTTTCAATGCTGCTCAACATTTTGTATCAGGAGGGTCTTTATGAACATGTTTCTGATCCTTTCTCTGGCGGCGGGCGCCCTGGCGCTGCTTTATGCGCTTCTGCTTGCGCTGAAAATCGGAAAGGCGGACGCAGGCACCGCGCGCATGCGGGAAATTGCCGCTTCGATCCATCAGGGCGCGAATGCATTCCTTTTTGCGGAGTATAAGGTGCTGGTCATTTTTGCGGCGGTGCTATTCCTGCTGATCGGCTTTGGGCTGGGCAACTGGGTGACGGCCGTTTGCTTTGTAGTGGGTGCGCTGTTTTCCACGCTGGCGGGGTATTTTGGCATGAATGTGGCCACCAAGGCCAATGTGCGCACGGCGAACGCGGCGAAGGAGAAGGGGATGAACCGGGCCCTGTCCATCGCCTTTTCAGGCGGCGCAGTAATGGGCATGTCCGTGGTTGGCCTGGGGCTGCTGGGCATTGCGGCAATCTATCTGATTACAAAGGATGTCAACGTTTTGACGGGCTTCAGCCTGGGCGCTTCCTCCATCGCGTTATTTGCGCGCGTGGGCGGCGGCATCTACACCAAGGCGGCTGACGTGGGAGCGGATCTGGTCGGCAAGGTGGAGGCCGGTATCCCCGAGGACGACCCGCGCAACCCGGCAGTGATTGCGGATAATGTGGGCGATAATGTTGGAGACGTGGCCGGTATGGGTGCCGATCTGTTTGAATCCTATGTCGGCTCGATCATTTCGGCGATTACGCTGGGCGTGGTTGCGTTTACGGCAGAGGAAGGGGCCTCGGCCGGGGCGCTGTTTCCTATTTTTCTCTCCGGCATTGGGATTGTCGCCTCGATTCTGGCTACCTTCTGCGTGCGCTGCAAGGATGGCAGCAACCCGCACAAGGCGCTCAAGGTGAGCAACTATGTTTCCTCCGTGCTGGTGCTTTTGGGCGCCGGAGGGATGAGCTGGTATTTCTTCCGGGATTTCAAGGCGTTTTGGGCGGTGCTTGCCGGCCTGGTTGTCGGGCTGATTATCGGCCAGGTGACGGAGGTATTCACCTCCGGGGATTACCGCTTTGTCAAAGAGATCGCCAGGCAGTCCCGCACCGGGTCGGCTACGACGATCATCAGCGGCCTGGCCGTTGGCATGAAATCAACGGCGGTGCCGGTGCTGATCATTGCAGTGGGGATTTTGGCGGCTTATAAATTCTCCGGCCTGTACGGCATTGCGCTGGCGGCTGTCGGCATGCTTTCAACAACAGGCATCGCCGTGGCGGTGGCTG
>USBP01000084.1 GCA_900552985.1 uncultured Oscillospiraceae bacterium | reverse complement strand
GAGGAGATCGAAAAACAGATAGAGGAATTGTCTGAAGATTAATGAGACAGAAAAACAGAAAAAGGAAATTGGGAGTTTCCCTTTGCCGCGGCGCCGGTTGGCGAGCCGCGGCATTTTTTATGAAACCATGCTGTGCCAAGGCCATTCGGGCCGAAGCTGACCGGCGCAGCCCAATCGTCGTGAGAGGGAGCCCGGCGGGCGCTTCCTTTCCTTGCCAGGCTTTTATTACGCAACGGCATCCCGACTAAAAATGAAAAATATACGGTGATGGGCGGGCGCGGGCTTTTTGTTTTCTCCTGTCAAAAAAAGGAAGGCGTTTCTTTACGCTCAGGCAAAAAAATGCAGAACCTTGCTACAAAATAGCTAAAATTATCCCGTAATATTTGCATTTGGTTTGAATAAAATAGTCAAAATGCACTTGAAAATTAATTTTTGATTTGTTAAAATAAAGATACTATAGGATGAATGAGGTGTGCCTCCATGGCGAAACGTAAGGCTTCCCCGTCTGACGTACCGCTGTATTTATTTCATGAGGGCAGCAACGCCCGAGCATATGAATACTTCGGCCCGCATAAAATAAACGGGGAAAAAATGGTTTTTCGTACCTGGGCGCCGCACGCTGCGGGCGTGAGCGTCGTGGGCGATTTTAATCAGTGGGATCCTGAAAGGAACCCAATGTCGCCTGTTGACGCCAACGGCGTGTGGGAGGCGGAGACGCCCGCTCTGGCGCAGTTTGAAAACTACAAGTTTTGTATTTTGACGGAGGATGGCCGCCAACTGATGAAGAGCGATCCATATGGCGTACATATGGAGACGCGCCCGGGTACCGCTTCCAAAATTTATGATTTGAGCGGGTATGAGTGGGGCGATCAGGCCTGGGAGGAGAAAAAGCGCCAATCCGTGATATATGACAGCCCTGTCAATATTTATGAAATCCATGCCGGCTCCTGGCGCCGGTATCCGGATGGCAACTTTTATGATTACCGCAAGCTGGCAGAGGAGCTCATCCCCTATCTACAGGAGATGGCCTACACCCATGTGGAGCTCATGCCGGTGATGGAGCATCCCTTCGACGGCTCATGGGGTTATCAGGTGACCGGCTATTTTTCGGCGACCTCTCGTTATGGCACACCGCATGATCTGATGTATTTTGTAGACCGCTGTCACCAGGCGGGAATCGGCGTGATTTTCGACTGGGTGCCGGCGCATTTCCCGAAGGATGCCAACGGCCTTTATGAGTTCGACGGCCAGCCCTGCTATGAATACGCCGACCCCCGCAAGGGGGAGCATCGCCAGTGGGGCACGCGTGTGTTTGACTATGGGCGCGGCGAAGTGGCGAGTTTCCTGATTTCCAGCGCGATGTTCTGGCTCGAGCAATACCATGTGGACGGCCTGCGGGTGGATGCTGTTGCCTCCATGCTCTACCTCGATTATGGCCGCAACGATGGCGATTGGATTCCCAACGTCCACGGCGGGCGGGAAAACCTGGAGGCGGTCGCTTTCCTTCGCAAGCTGAACGAGGTCATTTTTCAGGAGCACCCGTCTACACTGATGATTGCGGAGGAGAGCACCGCCTGGCCGCTTGTCTCCAAGCCGACCAATATCGGCGGCCTGGGCTTTAACTTCAAGTGGAATATGGGCTGGATGAATGATATCCTGCGCTATGTTTCGCTGGATGGCTATTTCCGCAAGTATAATCACGACTGCCTGACCTTTTCCTTCTTTTATGCCTTTTCAGAAAATTATATTTTGCCGATTTCGCATGACGAGGTCGTGCACGGCAAATGCTCCATGATCGGTAAAATGCCGGGTGAGTATGAGGAAAAGTTTGCCGGCCTGCGCGCGTTTTACGGCTATATGATGGCGCATCCCGGCAAAAAGCTGCTCTTTATGGGCCAGGAGTTCGGCCAGTTTAAGGAGTGGGATTTTGCCGGCGAGCTGGACTGGCTCCTGCTTGATTATGAAAAGCACATGCGCCTGCGGGAATATGTGAAAGCATTGAACCGCTTTTATCTGGAGCATGCTCCTCTATGGCAGATCGACTACAGCTGGGAGGGCTTCTCCTGGATCTCAAGCGACGACAGCGCCAACTCCGTGATTGCTTTCCGCCGGATGGACGATCAGGGCAAGGAGATCGTTGCCGTGTGCAATTTTACAAAGGTAGAGCGCCAGGATTACCGCATCGGCGCGCCAAGGAGGGGAGATTACCGCGTTTTGCTCAACTCTGACGATACCGCCTTTGGCGGCGAGGGCAAAGGCTCCTCCGGCCTGATAAAAACACAGGATACGCCCATGCACGGCTGTGAGCAGAGCATTGTGCTGGATCTGCCCGGATTTTCCGTGCTCTATCTGGAGCTTGCGAAGGAGCGTAAGAAACGGCCGAGGAAAGCGCCGGCGCCCACACAGGCAGCGGCGGCAAGCACGCGAAAGAAACCGGGAGGGAAAAGCGGCAATAAAACGACGGCTTAATTTTCTGTGAGTTGTTTTTCACGGATGATTTATAAGGGAGCGCTTTCCAGTGCGCAGGATGTGAGGCGTAAGCCGGATTCAGCGTTTCCAAAAAGAGCAACCATCATAATAAAGGAGGCAATCCGAATATGGCCCGAAAAAAGGAATGCATTGCCATGCTTCTCGCGGGCGGGCAGGGCAGCCGGCTTGGCATCCTGACAAAAAACATTGCCAAGCCCGCCGTTCCATACGGCGGAAAGTACCGCATCATTGATTTTCCTCTTTCCAATTGTGTGAATTCCGGCATTGATACCGTGGGCGTCCTCACCCAGTATCAACCGCTGGAGCTCAACGATTACATTGGCAACGGGGAGCCATGGGATCTGGATCGCGTCAACGGCGGCGTTCATATCCTTTCCCCCTACCAAAGGATCCGCGGAACACAGTGGTATAAAAACACCGCAAACGCAATTTATCAAAACATCCCTTTCATCGACCGGTATGACCCCGAGTATGTTGTTATCCTTTCCGGCGACCACATCTACAAGATGGATTATGCCAAAATGCTCGCCTATCACAAGGAGAAACAGGCGGCCTGCACCATCGCCATGCTGGAGGTCCCGTGGGAGGAGGCGCCTCGCTTTGGCCTGATGATGGTCAATGAGGATGGGGCCATCACCGAGTTTGAGGAGAAGCCGAAGCATCCGCGCAGCAACAAGGCCTCGATGGGCGTGTATATGTTCACATGGAAAAAGCTGCGCCAGTATCTGCTGGATGACGAGGCCAACGAAAAATCCGGCAACGATTTTGGCCACGATCTCATCCCCGCGATGCATGAGGCGCACGAGCGGCTATATGCCTATCCCTTTGACGGCTACTGGAAGGATGTCGGCACCATTGACAGCCTGTGGGAAGCAAACCTTGACCTGCTCAACCCCAATGTGGATCTGGATTTAAGCGATCCTGACTGGAAGATCTACTCCCGCAACCCGGTTGCCCCACCGCACTATATTTCGCCGGACGCAACTGTGCAGAATTCCCTGATCTCAGAGGGCGGCCAGATTGAAGGCTGCGTGGATTTTTCCGTGCTGTTTGCCAATGTATCCATTGCCAAAGGCGCTGTGGTGCGGGATTCGATCCTGATGCCCGGCACCGTAGTAAAGGCGGGCGCGGTTGTTCAATACGCCATTGTGGCAGAAAATGCCGTAATAGAGGAAAACGCCATCGTCGGCAAGCGGCCGGAGGATATGGAAAATCTTTCGGATTGGGGCGTCGCCGTCGTCGGGGCGAACGTCCACATCGGCGCGCGTGCGCGTGTAGCGCCCAAAGCAATGGTGGATGAAGACCTGCCGGAGGCGGCAAATTGAAAACGCGCGTTTTCAAGCGGGCAGAGCGAAAGGAATGGTTATAACTATGAGAGCGAACGACGTTTTGGGAATTATCTATTCCAATGCCTATGATGCTGTGCTGAATGAGCTGACCAACGCGCGCACAATGGGCAGCGTCCCCTTTGGCGGGCGCTACCGTTTGATTGACTTTGCGCTTTCCAACTTGGTCAACTGCGGCATTAACAAGGTCGGTATTATTACAAAGAGCAATTATCAATCCCTCATGGATCACATCGGCACCGGCAAGCCGTGGGATCTCTCCCGCAAGCGCGGCGGTATGTTCCTGCTGCCGCCTTTTAACAGCATTCACACCGGCATGTATCGAGACCGGATTCAGGCGCTGATGGGGATTATGCGCTTTCTGGAGCAATCTCAAGAGGAATACATCATCCTGATGGATACCAATGTGGTTTCCAATTTTGATCTCAGCGATATGTGCCGCGCACACACAGAAAGCGGCGCGGACATTACAATCGCCTATCATCACGGGCGCGCCCCGCACCTTGACGATTTGATGACCTTCACCTTTGAAGAGGGGCAGAAGGTCGCTGAAATCGCGCTGGATCAGAAAACAACCAAGCCAGTCGATTACGCAATGAATATTATCCTCATCAGCAAAGCGCTGCTGGTCCGGCTGATTAACAATGCCGCCAGCCTCAATCAGGATAATTTCGCACGGGATGTGCTCCAGCACAACCTGAAACGCCTGAATATTTACGGCTACGAGGTAAAAGGCTTCACCTGTGTTTTTGATTCCCTTCAAAGCTATTATGACATCAGTATGAGCCTTTTGAATCCCTCTAATTGCCAAGAGCTTTTCACGCGGGAGCGCCCGGTTTACACCAAGGTGCGCGACGATATGCCGGCGATCTACGGCCTGGGTTCCTCTGTAAAGAATTCGCTGGTTGCAGATGGCTGCAGCATTGATGGCGAGGTGGAGAACTGCGTTCTGTTCCGCGGCGTGCAGATTGGCAAGGGTGCGGTTGTGCGCAACTCCATCATTATGCAGGGCACCTATATCAGCGAGGGCGTGCACCTGGATTCTGTGATCGCAGATAAAAGCGTTGTCGTGCGCCCGCATAAAACGGTAACAGGCACGAGCACTTACCCGGTATATATCGGCAAGGGCATCGTAATTTAAAGGCGCTTCCCGGTTCGTTTCTCGCATCCGAAAAGGAGGATTCATTTTGAAGGTTTTATATGTTGCAAGCGAGGCGCTTCCCTTTGTGGCAAGCGGCGGCTTGGGCGATGTGGCTGGCAGTCTCCCTCAGGCGCTGCGCAAGCGACTGATTGGCTGCCGTGTTGTGCTCCCGCTTTATGCGACGATCCCACAGCATCTGCGCGACAATATGCATTTTATTACGAGCCTGTCTGTTCCCGTGGCATGGCGCAGGCAATACTGCGGTATTTTTGAGGCAAAGGCAAACGGGGTCACCTACTATCTGCTTGATAATCAGTATTATTTCAAGCGGGATACGATCTATGGGCATTATGATGATGCGGAGCGCTTTGCGTTCTTTTCCCGTGCAGTGCTGGAGATGCTGCCCTACATCGATTTCCATCCGGATATCATCCATTGCAACGATTGGCAGAGTGCGTTGACGCCGGTTTATTATTCCCTGATGTACGCGCACCGGGAAGGGTATGAAAACATTAAAACGCTTTTTACCATCCACAACATTCAATATCAGGGCGTTTATGGAAAAGAGATTCTGGAGGATGTGCTCGGCGTCTCCAAGCGGGATGAAGCGCTTTTGGAATATGACGGCGATATCAACTTTATGAAGGGCGCGATTGAGTGCGCTAACCGGGTTTCCACCGTTAGCCCCACCTATGCGCAGGAGATCCTTGACCCGTGGTATAGTCACGGCCTGGACACCATTCTCAACCAGCGTGCCTGGAAACTCAGCGGCATCCTCAATGGAATCGATACCGTCAGCTATGATCCGGCATCGGATCCGGCGATTTTCGCCAATTATTCGGCGGAGGCGCCAGCCGATAAGGTGAAAAACAAGCTGGGCCTGCAGGAATATATGGGCCTGCCCGTCCGTGAGGGAGTCCCGGTGATGGGGATGGTATCGCGCCTTGTCTCCCATAAGGGGTTGGATCTCGTCAAGGCAATCCTTGACGAACTGCTGAACACCACGGATATCCAGATGGTTGTGCTCGGCTCCGGCGACTGGGAGTATGAAAATTTCTTCCGTGAGGCTGCGGCCCGGCACCCGGATAAACTTGCAATCCGGATTGGTTTTGTGCCGGATCTCGCCCGTAAGATCTATGCGGGCAGCGATTTATTCCTGATGCCATCCAAAAGCGAGCCGTGCGGGCTTTCGCAGATGGTGGCGCTGCGCTATGGCTCTATCCCGATCGTGCGGGAAACAGGAGGCCTGCGCGACAGCATTCAGGACAGCGGCGACGGCGAGGGCAACGGTTTCACCTTTGCCAACTACAACGCGCACGAGATGCTTTATACCATCCGGCGCGCATTGGAGGGCTATGCGCAGGCGGATGGCTGGGCTGTGCTGGTTAAACGGGCGCTCAACTGCGATTATAGCTGGGGCCAGTCGGCAAACGCTTATATCCGTCTGTACAAATCCATGCTGGAGGGGTAATCCCTTTTATCGGATCGGCACAGCCTGTTTGTGCTTTCGTCTCCATAAGGGGAACTCGCCGCCCGGCAGGCTCAGGC
>USBP01000083.1 GCA_900552985.1 uncultured Oscillospiraceae bacterium | reverse complement strand
ATATGGCTGCCAAACATTGGGTAGACCAGCCCCTGTGCTGCAGCCCATTTCCCCTCCACAAAGCGTTCATAGAAGGCGCCGCTGTAAAGGCTCTCATAGCGGGCGAGCATCGCAGGGGAGAGGGATGGATTATCGCGCATAGTGAAGTGCAGGTAAAGGCAGTTCTTTTCCCTCGCCCGGAGGACCCACTCCTCATAAAACCAGTGCTGCGGGTGCTCCGGATTGCAGTTGAACCAGAATTTGGAGCCCTCCATGGAGCAGCGTGCGAGCGCCTGCTCTACGAAGGAGCGCGGCATAAGAGCTACCTCATCAAGCAGAACGCCGCCAAGCGTCATGCCCTGGATGAGCGAGGCGGAGGATTCATCACGCCCGCCAAAGAGATAGAACCGGTTTTGTCGGCCGCCGCGGCTGATTTCCAGATAGTGCTGCGACAGCTTTTCCGTGCAGGAAAACCCAAGTGCACGCAATACGGGCAGAAGCGGCTGCACAACATTGCGCCGCAAAGAGGCGATCGTTTTGCCGCAAATGGCGAAGCTGACGCCGGAGAACTGATGGAACGCCCACGCAATAAAGGAGAGGGACATGCACATGGTTTTGCCGCTGCGGACCGCGCCGTCGCAGAGAATGCTGTCGTATGAACAAAACGGGCTGGTACGGCACCACCAGGTCAGCACCGCCAGCTGCTTTGGAGAAAAAGGCGCAAAGAGAAGCTCATTTCCCTTCACTGACAAAGGCCTCCTCCCGCAGGGCGCAGGCCCCCTTTTCCAACGCTTCATAAAACGGGAGCGCGCCATTCTGTGCAGCTTGCTCCTCCAGCTGTGATAGCCTTTCCAATGCCTTGAGTCGATCAAAAAATTTGATCTCAATGCCGCCCGCCCTCGGGCGTTTGATTTCCGCAATTGGGAAAAGATCCATCTTTTCCAGCTGGCCGGGGGCGGGCGCTTCCTCTAGAAAGAGTAAGTGGATTGCATCTGTGACCGGCCCAAAGGCCAGCCGGCGGTAACCATCGCGGATTTCTTGTGCCGTTTGCAGCCTTTTTTCCAGCCGCTCAATTTCTGTGCGTACGTCGTCCCGCTCCAGGAGGCGTATGCCATGCAGCTCCTTTCAACAGGTGGTTTCACCTATACGGAAAACTCCCTGTTTTGTTGCACCCAACAGGGCAACAAAACAGGGAGTTAAAAATTTTTTTTGAGCAGCGCGGGGAAAAGTGGTTTTGATTCGGCGTTTCACCTTCTGATTTCCTCCGAATTGCAACTTTTAAAGGCGTTTTCAAGCAAAATTTGTGAATGGCGCTCTATTTTGCGCTACCGGCGCTTTTTTTGCGCTTTCTCTTGACTTTACTCGAAAAAATGATTAGACTAAAAAAGAACCTGATGAATAACAGGAAAACGAGTAGAGGTGATTCGCACTTGGACAGTACCTGCACGCACAGACCGTGTGTTCCAGGCCATTATTTTTTGCATGCGCCGGGGGTGCCTGGTGCGGTTTTTTCTGTGTGACGAAACGGCAGGCTGTTCCATAAGCCTCCGGGCGCGGAAAAACCGTGCCCGCCCTCCTGCGCAATGCGCAAGGAGGGTGTTTTCTTTTGGAAACGAATTTTGATTTTGACGCCTTGTATCGCCTGCTGCGGGGGAATAAGCTCTCTGCCCTGCGAGATGAGCTGGCGGAGATGAATGTCGTCGATATTGCGGATTTTATGCAGGAGCTTTCAAATGAAGAGTGTGCCGTGGTGTTCCGCATCCTGCCCAAGGATATTTCGGCGGACGTTTTTTCTTATCTGGATCCAGACAGTCAATCCCACATTGTCGGCATGATTACGGACAGCGAGCTTTCCAGCCTGGTGGACGACCTGTTTTTGGACGATACGGTTGACTTCCTGGAGGAGGTTCCGGCCAATGTGGTTACCCGTGTGCTCGCTAACGCCGACCCGGAGACGCGTGCATTGATTAACCGCTTTTTGCAGTATCCTGATAACTCTGCGGGAAGCATCATGACAATTGAGATGGTGCAGCTGCATGACCGGCTGACTGCTGCCGAGGCAATTGACAGGATCCGTGCGAGCGGGATCGACGATGAAACGGTTTACACCGCTTACTGTATTGATAATGCCCGGCATCTGCTTGGTACGTTACCGTTGCACCGGCTCTTGTTTGCGCAGGCAGATGCGTTGGTGCGCGATCTGATGGATGACGACCAGCAGTTAATTTTTGTAACGACGATGGATGACGAGGAGGATGTTGCGGATCTTGCCCGAAAATATGATCTTTTGAGTGTCCCGGTGGTTGACAATGAAAAACGGTTGGTCGGCGTGATTACGATTGACGACATTGTTGATGTTATTGAGGAGAAAAACACAGAGGACTTTGAAAAAATGGCCCTCATGCACCCCTCCGGCACAGGCAACGAATATTTGAAAACAGGCGTTTTCCGCCTGGCGGGAAATCGGATTGTGTGGTTGCTGATCCTGATGATCTCCGGCACCTTTACAGGGAAAATTATCGAGAATTATCAGAGCATGCTTTCCGTTGTGGTAGGGCTGACAGCTTCTATCCCTATGCTGATGGATACGGGCGGAAATTCCGGCAGCCAGACCTCTACGCTGATCATTCGCGGCCTCGCGTTGGGGGAAATCACGATCCGGGATTATTTCCGTGTGCTGTTCAAGGAACTGCGGGTCGCTTTGATCTGCGGTACGATCCTTGCAACAGTGAATTTTTTGCGGCTTCTGATTTTCGGCGGTTCTACCCTGCCCGTTTACCTGGTGATTTGTGCCGCCTTGTTTTGTGCGGTACTGTCGGCCAAGTGCATTGGATGTACGCTGCCAATTCTCGCGAAGCTGATCCATCTGGACCCGGCGCTGATGGCGGGGCCGATGATCACAACGATTGTTGACGCGTTAACGCTGGCCATTTATTTTGCGCTTGCGCATGCGTTTTTACTGTGAATAAACACAACCGCGCACCGAAACGCTCCCTCTGGGACGGCATATTTCGGTGCGCGTTCGCGTTGTGAACAGGCGAATTTTCACTCCCTGCATTCCAGTAGTTTATCCGGCGTAATATCCAGTGCCTGGGCAATGTCAAATAGTTTATCCAGAGACAGCGCGCAGTGCATATTAGGCGCTTCAATGTTGCTGATATGCGTCCGGCTCAGAGAGACGGCCTCAGCCAATTGCAGCTGTGTCATTCCTCGCAGCTTGCGATAATAGGCGATATTGAGGCCGAGCTGGATATATCGGCTGCGATGCTTTTCATTCATACGGGACACCTCGCACCTATTAGTGTACCCGCTGAGCCGGAAAAGAAAACAATTTATAAGCTTGCATTTGCAAACTAATATACTGCAAATATGAATTGATTATGATAAAATGCAAATTGTAAATATGCTAGCTTCAATTTGCATGACCATACATGCGCGGCAATATTTTTTGAGAAAAATATTGCTATGGGGGGCAACGAAAGCGTACGCGCGGGATAGGCGCGTACGCTTTCGTTCGCTACAGCGGCAAGAGGATGGTTGAAAGGAGAGACTGCCATATGCTCAGCGCTGCCTGCGGCCAAGATAAACCCGCATCTCTCAGCAGCAGAGACACGGGCTTTTGATTATGCGATGCCTGCGAGGCGGTCTGTTAGACGCAGGTCAATGCGCTTGGATACGATATAGGTTTTCATAATGGGGGTTCCGTTTTCATCCACATAGGTTTTGGTTGGATCGAAGCACCCGTAGGAGGAGGTTACGATTATGCCATCCCCCAGCACAACATTACCGCAGTAGCCGGTATCCGCATTCGCAGCGGCCTGAGGCTGGGTTTGCCCGGCGAGATAGGTGTGGGCGAGCTTGATGCGGTATTGTCCCTCTGTGCCGTTCTTGAGATCTTCATAGGTGCCGACCCAGGCGATCCAGCCCTCGCTGTAGCGGCCGGAAGCTGGATCACCATAAAGACTGTTTTTGTCCGGATCCCGCTCGATGGAGCGGAAGGTGATGAAAAGCCGGCCGTCCTTTGTCCATTCCGCCTTATGCCGCTCGCCGTTGAGCGCAGCGGGAACCTCACGCGGCTCAGACCAGGTTTTTCCCTCATCTTGGGAAAAGGAAATCAGCGAATTGCTCTTTTTGGTGTTGCTGCGCGTAATCAGGCAGAGCTCGTCCCCCTGCCCGCCATCGGAACGGATGATCTCGACCTCGCACATCTGCGTGGCATATTGACGCACCCAATGCTCCACAAAATACGGCGTTGGAATGGACCAGTGCATATTTCCCTTTTGGTCAAAGGTCAGGATGGTTTTATAGTTTGTAAAGTGTGCATCGTGAAAAAAACCCATCCATTTATCCACAAACTGGCCGTTTTCTTTGAGCTGCGTCAGAGAGCTCATGGCTACGATTGGAACGACTTTTGGGAATTGCCCTTCGCCGTAGAAGGTTTCAAATTCGGTCCAGCTCTGCCCCTCGTCGGTGGAGAGCGAGCAGTTAAAGCCGCCTGTGGAGCCGCTGCCCCAATCGGGATTGGCAGAGATCATAATGAGCTTATCCGCCGTTTTTCCATCTGTGAACTGGAGACGGTAAACCGTGGGCGTTTCCTGTGAATTGACCCAGCTTGCGGGCGTGTTGGGGATGGAGGAGGAATAGGTGCGGCCGCCGTCCGTACTTACCTTATTGAGAACGGCACCCTTGCCATGCCCGGCGGGGTACATCGTCAGGATATTACCGTTTTTCAGCAGGACGGAATCCGGATGCGCGAGATAATTGCGGCTGTCATCCACAATGGTTTGCTCATAGAGCGCAGCGAATTCCGGCGAGACGTCCGCCGGGGCTGCGCTCAGGTCAATTTGTGGGATCGTATAGGCGGAGCCGGGGGTGAGACTCCCAATCAATGCAGGCAGAAAGCAGAACAACGCCGCCAAAAACTGTGCGACGATCCGAAAAACGAAAGAAAGCATTTGATGCTTCTCCCTCCAATCGTTTATAAGGTTTCTTTTTGTGCCAGACGATCTGTTAAGGCCAGGTCAATCCTGCGCCCGGCAATATAGGTGCGTAGAGCTTGCCCCCCATCCTTCTCACAGGTTTCGCCAAAGCAACCGTAGGTACAGGTGAAAACCGTGCCATCCTCAAGCACGACGTTGCCGCAATAGCCAGTGTCGCCATTGGCGACGATCGAGGGCTCTGTTTGCCCGTCAAGATAGGTGTGGGCGAGCTTGATGCGGTATTGCCCCTCCCGGCCGGCCTTGAGATCCTCATAGGCGCCGACCCAGGCGATCCAGCCCTCGCTGTACCAGCCGCGCTTTTCATGGCCTTTTTCGCGGTGAATGCGGTTTTTGGCGGGGTCGCGCTCAATGGAGCGGAAGGTGATGAAAAGGCGGCCATCCTTCGTCCACTCCGCTTTATGACGCTCGCCGTTGAGCGCGGCGGGCAGCACGCGGGGGGCGGACCAGGTTTTGCCCTCGTCGGAGGAGAAGGAAATCAGGGAATTGACCTTTTTTGTCTGGCTGCGGGTAATGAGGCAGAGCTCGTCCCCCAAGCCGCCTTCTGAGCGGAGCATCTCTACCTCGCACATTCTGGAGCCGCGCTCAATTGTACGGTAGGCGGCAAAATAGGGCTCCGGAGGGCTCCACTGCATGCGGCCATTTGGATCAAAGGAGAGGATCGTTTTATAGTTGACAAAGCGCTTATCATGGAAGATGCCCATCCATCTATCCACAAACCGGCCGTTTTCCTTCAAACGCGTCAAGGCGCTCATCGCCACAATCGGCACAACGGCGTGGGGGCCGCCCTTCTCATAAAACGTTTCAAATTCACTCCAGGTTTTGCCCTCATCCGCTGAAAGTGAGCAGTTAAAGCCACCGTTGCCCTTATCGCCGGGCCAGTCCGGATTCGCGCAGATCAGGATCAGGAGATCTCTTCTTGCCGTATCCGCGAATTCCAGCCGGTAGACGGTAGGCGTTTCACGGGAGCGCTCCCAGCTCTTCGGTGTGTTTTCAAGAGGGCGCCAGGTTTTGCCGCCGTCCGAGCTGACCCTGCCCAGCACAGCGCCCCGTCCGTGACCGGCAGGAAAAAACGTGAGAATCTCTCCTGTTTTACACAGGATGGAATCCGGGTGCCCCAGATAGGGCCCCGTGTGATCCACTGTAATGAGAGGCTCGAGCCCTCTCGGGGTTTCGCTCAGGTCGATTTGAGGAATGCTGTAGGCCTCCCCTGCGCTGCGCACAACCGGAATGCCAAACACCCGATGAATTGTCAATGCTTGTTGATTCATGAATGAATAGATCGCCTTTCGCAAAAATAATGTGTTGTTATGCCTGCGTCTGTGCGGATACTCCGGTAAGATGAATGCAACCGGAGGGGCAGACCTCCATGCACTTGCCGCAGGCGGTGCATTTGGCAGGGTCAATGCTGGCAAGGTTGTCTTGCACTGTCACAGCCCCGTATTCACAGGCCTTCACACAGCGCATGCAGCTGATGCAGGCCGCCTTGCAGGCCTTTCGTGCCGGGCCGCCCTTATCTTTGTTACGGCAGAGGACGGCAGCCTTTGCCTCGTG
>USBP01000082.1 GCA_900552985.1 uncultured Oscillospiraceae bacterium | reverse complement strand
CGATGTGGCCATTTTTTATGGCGAATGCCCTGGCGCAGGCGGGCTATATGAATTGGGAGAGGCCATTTCCGGTGCAGAACAGATAAAGGATCTGACCGGCGAAATACGAATTGAAAAATGGGAGGAGACGCCCTCCGGGCAGGATGTTCCTGAAGCTGCCTCCCTGCCCACGCAAACAGAAGCGGAAGAAAGCGAGGGGGTTGCGCCGATGCGCATGGATGTAGAGATTGGAGGCCGTACCTTTACCGCCACTTTGTCGGAGAATGCAGCAGCCAGTGCGTTCGTCAAGCGGATGGAAGCCGCGCCTGTCGTACTCCATATGCAGGACTATTCCGGGTTTGAAAAAGTTGGATCTCTCGGCACCAGTTTGCCCACCAGCAATACCTATACCGCCACACAGGCAGGAGATATCGTTTTATATAATGGAAACCAAATTGTTCTGTTTTACGGCTCTAACTCCTGGAGCTACACCCGGATTGGGAAAATTGACGATTTATCCGGTTGGGAGGAGGCTCTTGGAAGCGGCGATGTAACCGTTACCTTTTCACTGGCTTAATTTTCCAGATCCCCCCTGCCACGCCTGCCTGGGAAACTTTCCGAGGCACTGACTCTGCAAAAAAATAATGCTTTCGCCCGCCTTTGCTGGAAGGCGGGCGAAAGCAAATTTACCCTTGCCGCTCACATCTTTTTATCAGGCAGAAAAATGTTTTGCCCGAGGGTCTGTATCATCCTCCCGATTTCTTCCAAAGGGCCTGCTCTTTATCATAGAGCGCTTGCAGGCAGGCAAATGCTGCGGCTTTATCAGAAAGCTGCCTGTAATGCAGGATCAGCTCCTGCTCATCTCGTGAGAGATCGGAGAGATACTCTGCTCGCTCCGACTGCCGGCTATGATATTCTACTCTCTCATCATGCAGTTCCGATTGAAAGGCGGGGTGTTTCACATCCAGCAAAAAATCTGTGCTGATGCGATACAGGCGAGCAAGCTTGGCAATGGTGAGGATATCGGGCCTGGTTTTTCCGCATTCATAATAGGCGTAGGTGGAGCGATCAATATTCAACATTTCTGCGACCTGCTTTTGTGTCAAGCCGTTTTTTTCCCGAAGCAACCGCAGGTGCGTTGCAAGCATCCCCTCACCGCCTTTATGCTGCTAGCATCTGTTATTTTTTGTATAATTATACTGTTTACAGCAAAAAAAAGAGCAGATTGTGAATAATGTTCACACAATTTTCTGGGCGGTACAAAGGGTGCTCTTGTATCCCCTGCTTAAGCGTGCTATGATGAGCGTGATAAGAATTTGCGTGGTTGAAAAAGGAGGAGACGGTATGAACGATCAGTGGATACAGGCTTGGGGGATGGCTCATGCGGGGCTGTCCCTGTTCTGCTTTCGCGGCAGGAACCGCACGTTCCGCCTCACCATTCACAGCTCCATTTCAGGCAAGAGCATCCGTCTGACCTTATCCAACCGTTTTTCCCGGCAGGTAGTTGAAATCGATGCGGCATATGCGGCCCTGTGCAGCGCTGACGGCGCAGTGCTGGGCGAGCGTGCGCCTGTGTTATTTGGCGGGCAGAGCGCCGTCACCCTGAACGCTGGTGAAACCTGCCGCTCCGATGCGCTGGCGATGACGGTTCCGGCAGGCTGCCACTTTTGTGTGAGCATCCATGTGAAAAAGGGCAAATTGCTCTCCGGCAATGCGCTGGATGACGCAAAGCTGACCTTTTGCCGCGGCAATCACGCCGCCGACGCCTCCTTTCCACACAGGGGGCGTCCAAAAGACAGACTGCTTCACCTGGCGGAAAAAGTGATGGGGATGTATCTCTCTCAGCCAATCCCGCTGTTTGAGAGCGTGGAACTGCTCAATGGGGAGGGCGCATCCTCCATTGTTTGCTTTGGGGATTCCATTACACAGCAGGGGCGGTGGATCCGTCCCTTTGACAGGCGGATTCAGGAGCGATTCCCGGGCAGATACGCCGTGATTAACCGCTCCGTTACCGGCAACCGGATTTTGCGGGACGCTTACGCGCATCATCCTCTGAAAAACTTTTTCGGCAAGCGCGCGTTGGAGCGCTTCGCATGGGATGTACGCCCGTTCAGCGGCATAAAATATGTTATCGTATGTTTGGGCACAAACGATTATATTCAGCCCGGCACCATCGACGCGCCCCGCTCTGATAGGGTCACGGCGCAGGAGGTGGCGCAGGGTCTGAAGGAGCTGGCATGCAGCATACATGAGCTGGGCGCCAGCGCCTATGGCGCTACACTGATTCCATTTGGCGGTTCCAGCCAATGTAATCCAAAGAAGGATGCCGTCCGGGTTGCGGTCAATCAATGGCTGAAAACAAGTAGCCCCTTTGATCGGGTTGCCGATTTTGATGCCGCCTTTGCGCGGGAAGAGGAGCCCTACCTTGCAAAAGAGGGCTATACGGGCAAGGACGGCGGCCACCCCAGCCCAATCGGCGGCGAGGCGCTCGCACAGAGCATTCCGCTGGAATGGTTCGTTTAGCGTGCCGCATCAGCTTCGTGCGTGAAGCGGCCGCGCAGCGTGAACCTGCTGCTCTGGTTGCGCCGCGCAGAGAAGGGAGAATAATTCTATGCAAAAAAGTTGTCTCGATGAATATCTGGAGCAGCAAGCCCCCGCGATGCGGGAAGCGCTCGCCAGTCTTGTGGAAATCCCCAGCTTCCGCACAAAGGCGGAGCCGGGCGCGCCCTATGGGAAGGGCCCAGCCGAGGCGCTGCGTAAAGGCGCGCAGCTGGCCAGCTCGCTTGGGCTGCATGCGCGGATTGTTGACGGTGTGATGGTAGAGGCCGATCTTGGCGCGGCGGGAGAGCCCCAACTGGGCATTCTGTGCCACCTAGATGTGGTGCCGGAGGGAGCTGGCTGGACAGTGCCCGCCTTTGCGCTGACCCGGCGGGACGGTAGGCTCTACGGGCGCGGGGCAATCGATGACAAAGGGCCTGCTGTGGCGGCCTTGTATGCTCTGGGAGCAATTCACGCGCTCGGGATTCCGCTGAAATCGCCCGTGCGGCTGCTTCTGGGCAGCGATGAAGAAAATGGCTCCTCTGACCTTGCTCTGTACCGGCGCAAACACAAACTGCCCCCGATGCTGTTCACACCGGATGGCGATTACCCAATCATCAATGTGGAAAAGGGCATGCTGCGCATGCGTTTGAGCACAAAATACCATCAGGCCGGCCCCAAAAGGATTCTCGCTCTGCGGGCAGGGAAAGCGGCAAACGCCGTGCCCGGCCAGGCAGAGGCGTCTATTACCGGCGTTTCGAGGGCAGAGGTGGAAGCTGCTGCCCGTCTCCTGCCGGATATGCAGATTACCATGCAGGAGCATGAGGACGTGCTCCGCTTGCTTGTCATTGGTCACGGTGCGCATGCGTCAACGCCGGAGGAGGGAAAAAACGCCCTGACAGGCCTGGTGCATCTGCTTTGCTCCCTGCCCGGCATGGAGCAGGACGGCCTGTGGAAACGGTTACGTACTTTGGATCAGCTCTTTCCCCATGGCGAGACGGATGGCCGCTCATCAGGCCTTGCCTGCTGTGACGCGTCCGGAGCGCTGACGCTGGCTTTCAGCGTGTTAAGCTGCGAGGGAGGCGCCCTATCCGGGATGGTGGATATCCGCTTTCCCCTGTGTGAAACGCTCGCCGGAGTGACCCGCAATCTAACGCGGGCGCTTGCAGAGGCAGGCTTCTCCGCTGCGCCCGCGATGGGCGCGGAGCCGCATCAGGTATCGGGCAGCAGCGTGTTCGTCCGCACGCTGCTAGAGGTCTATTCGCGCCAGACAGGTTTGCCGGGTTACTGCATGGCAATCGGAGGCGGCACCTATGTCCACGGTATCCCGGGCGGCGTAGCATTTGGGGCGGCTTTCCCCGGAGAGGAAAACCATATGCACGGTGCGGACGAGTTTATTACAGAGGAGCATCTCCTGCTCAACGCAAAGATCATTGCCCATGCTGTGCTCGCATTATGCGGAGCAACTGATCCTGAAAAGGAAGAAGTATAAAATGTTTACAAATATCGTCTTGTATCCGGCAAAACGGAATGATACTATGAGAAAAAACACTGGAAAGGGAAGAAAAGCGTGAAAAAGCTCTTTACAACCCGATTCCCCGCGCTGGTGCTTTCCGTAACGCTTTTGCTCAGCGCCCTTGCCGGCTGCTCAAAAGAGACCGGCGTGGATAAAGATCTGGCCTATCCGATTGACGGAGAACCCGTTTGCCTCGACCCACAGATCGCTGCTGACGATACCGCCCGGCTGGTGGTCGGCAACTGTTTCGAGGGCCTCGTCCGTGTGAATGAAACAGGGGAGATTGTTCCCGGAGCCGCACAGCGGTGGGATATCTCGGCTGATGGTTTGACCTATACCTTTCATTTGCGGACGGGCATGCGCTGGCATATTGCCGACGAGAAGGAGCTGGAAGAGCTCCTCGGAAAGGGGAAAACGTTTGACACAGCCCTTGATGCGCACGATTTTGCATTCGGCCTGACGCGGGCGCTCCTGCCGGAGACCGGCATTGCTGAAGCCAAAGCGCTCTATGCAATCGAAAACGCCCAGCAGGTTCACCGCGGCGCAGCAAGCCCGGAGCAGCTGGGCATACGGGTAATCGACGCCAACACCTTAGAGATCAAGCTGGCCCGCACGGACGGGAATTTCCTTTACGCGCTGGCCCTGCCTTTGAGCATGCCCTGCGACGAAGCCTTTTTTCAGGCGACTGCGGGCCGCTATGGCCTGGAGCGGAAATACCTGATTTGCAACGGGCCGTTTTACCTCTCGCAATGGACGCATGACAAATCGCTGCTGCTCAAGAAAAATCCGGCGTATCAGGGCGAAACAGCTGCCTCTCCGGCCTCGGTCAGCCTTTATATCAATACGGATGAGCAATCTCGGTTGGAGCGTCTTCAGGATGGCCGCTATGACGCCGCGCCCCTGACGCAGGCGCAGGTGGATACCCTGAAGGAGGGCTCCGGCATTACGCTGCAGGAGGTCAAAAACATTACCTGGGCACTCTGTTTTAATGCGGGAAGCCCTTTGCTGAAAGACGTAAATTTGCGCATAGCCCTCTGCCAGGGGCTTAACCGCTCGGCGCTGGAGCCGGCTGAGGATCTGAGGGAAGCGGCGCAGGGCTTTGTGCCCGCGTTCTGCACCATCGGTGATAAAAGCTACCGGGAGACGGCCGGCGCTATCGGCCGCCTGGCCTACAATGCGGACAATGCCCGCAGCCGCTGGGAAAGCGCGCTGCAATCACTCAAGCAGGAGAGCGCAACGCTCACTGTGCTTTGCACGCAGGAGCACGCGGAGATGCTGCGCCGCCTGATTCAAAGCTGGCAGAGTGCGCTTGGCATCACTCTGATGCTTCAGCTGGAGGCGGTGGAGCGCCCGGAGCTGTGCGCCCGCGTAGAAAGTGGAGAATATGAGATCGCTTTCGCACCTGTGGAGGCCGCCGGTTCTTCCGCAGTCGATTTTCTCTCCCGCTTTGCCTCGGGCGCGAGCGGGAATCTGCTTAATTACAGCTCAGAGGCTTATAATAAGCTCATTGCCTCCATGAACACGGCTGCTGCGGAGCAGCTGCCAGGGCTGTGCAAGCAGGCGGAGGAGCATTTGATCCAAAACGGATTGGTATATCCGCTCTATGCGGAGAGTAGCTTTTGTGCGATGGCGGCCAATGTATCCGGCATCACGCTGCGCGCTCTGGATGGAAGCGTGAGCTTCCTAAAGGGCGAGCGAATTGGAGATTGAGCTGCGGCGGGCAGCTTTTTCCTCCTTTCTCTTAATTCATAGAAAGATTCCTGCGCCATTTGGCAACGGTTCCATAAAACAAAACGGAGGGGGATTCTATCGTATGGAAACACGGTCATTTCAAAAGCTGGGCTTTGCGCCTTCCCTTTTAGGGCTGGGCTGCATGCGCTTTCCACAGAAGGAGGGAAAAATTGATCTGGAGGAAACGCAAAAGCTCGTAGACGCCTGCGTCGCCGGCGGCATTAATTATTTTGATACGGCTTATGTCTACGGGGATGGGGATTCCGAAAACGCTGTGCGGCGCACATTGGTGGAGCGCTATCCCCGGGAGCAGTTCCATGTGGCGGATAAGCTCCCAATCTGGATGCTTCCCAATGGGCACACGCCGGAGGAGTTGATGGAAACCTCCCTGCAACGCTTAGGAGTGGATTACTTCGATCTCTATTTGCTGCACAACCTGAACAAGGAACATTGGGAAATTTGCCAGCAGAAAAAGTTAATCCCCTTCCTCTTCGCTCAAAAAGAGAAAGGGGTTGTGCGCCATGCAGGGTTTTCCTTCCACGATACGCCGGAGCTGCTGGAGGAAATTTTGAAGGCTGCGGATTGGGATTTCGTTCAACTGCAAATCAACTATTATGATTGGGAGACGGCGCAGCGCGCCCGGGAGCAATATGAGCTTGTGGCGGCCCGCGGCATCCCCTGCATTATCATGGAGCCGGTGCGCGGCGGCGCGCTCGCCTCGCCGCACCCGAACGCCGTATCCCTGCTGCAAAGCGCGGCGCCGGATGCCAGCCCCGCCTCTTGGGCGCTGCGGTTTGCGGGCAGCCTGCCCGGCGCGG
>USBP01000081.1 GCA_900552985.1 uncultured Oscillospiraceae bacterium | reverse complement strand
CGGCTGCGAGCGCCAGCGATTGTCTGCGCACAATGCGGGCAATCTGCCTTTGCTGTGTGCCGAGCGCCTTGAGCAGGCCATAAAAGCGGATATCCTGCGAGACGGAGAGGTTGAGCACGTTGGCAATCAGCAGATAGCCGCTCAGGGCGATGAGTGCAGCCAGAAGCGCCACGCTGAGCACCATCGGGAGAACGGAGCTGCCGCCGCTCTCTTCCGCCCCGCCGAGAAAGCCTTGCCCCTCGCCGGGCATTACATCCGTCATGAGGCGTGGCACAATATCTGCTTCCTCTCCCGGCTTGATGGAGAGCAGGGCAGAGCCGCTTTGCTCCACCGTCAGGCCATGCGCCTTGCAGTAGGCCTCAGAGAGCAGCGCCGTGCCGTCTAATGTGGCGCCGTATTCCGTATACCAGCCGCACAGGCGGAAAGGCTTCTCTGGTGCGCCGGGAAAAGGCAGGCTCAGCGCCATCCCCTCCTGCGGGCTGCTGATACCGAGCAGGGAGAGCGCATAGGAGGAGAGCATGGCTTCATCCTCCGCCTGCGGGAGGCGCCCATGCACATCACTGACGCAGGGCAGGATGTGCTGCTCCCACTGTGTTTGATCCCAATAGACGGCACGGACGACGCTGCGGCTCCCGATATCGGTCTGGAATGAGCCAATGTTGATTTCTATACCGGCCGCACGCAGGTAGGGCAGGGCACGCAACCTCTCCAACTGCGCCTGTGTGGGCCGGGGGAGGGTCATCTGTGAGATGGAGCCCCGGGTGCGCAGCTCCATTGTATTCAGGTTTTTAGCAAAGCTGAAGCCGATGCTGAAAACGCAGGTGAGCATCAGTGTTGTCAACAGCACGGCAAGAAAGGCGAACGCATTGCGCACACGGTTTGCGCGGATCATACGTTTTGCAAGGCGGTTGATCGCCTGATTTTGCTGCTTCATGGCACAAGTCTCCCATCCTCCAGGTGAAGCACCCGCTCCGCCATGCGGGCAATCTGGCTGTTGTGAGTGATGAGCAGGATGGTCTGATGGTATTGGCGGCCGGTCTCCAGCATCAGGCGCATTACATCGCGGCTGGTTTTACTGTCCAGATTGCCGGTTGGCTCATCAGCCAGCAGAAGGCTGGGGCGCGTGGCCAGCGCACGTGCTAGAGCGGTGCGCTGCTGCTGGCCACCAGAGAGGGCGGCGGGCATGGCGTCCGCTTTCTCCGCAAGGCCAAGTGCGTCGAGCAATCGGTTGATAAACTCCCACTCCGGCGTTTTTCCATCCAGCTCCAGCGGAAGGGTGATGTTTTCCATCACGCTCAGCAGGGGCACCAGAATATAGTTTTGAAAAACGAAGCCGATCTTCCGGCGGCGGAAGACGGTGCGCTCCTCCTCCTTCATGGCGGTCACGTCGCTACCGTCGATGATTACGGTACCGCTGTCCGGCCGGTCGAGCGCGCCGAGCATGTTGAGCAGAGTTGTTTTGCCGCTGCCGGAGGAGCCGACGATGGCGACGCACTCCCCACGCTCCAGCTCCAGCGAGACGCCGTCAAGCGCTCGGGTGAGGTTTGGCGCTTCCCCATAATATTTTTTGAGATTTTTCGCTGAGACGACCGCCATATAGAATCTCTCCCACACTTTATTATAACATCTAATTAATACCATATAAAGTAAATATTACATATAGATTACAAAAAAATAAAGAAAGGGTGAAATATACTAGTTCACAATTTTGTATATTTCACCCTCGCCAAGTTTATGGATTAGCTAATGTCGTTAAAAATGATCTATACAGTAAAATTTGGTGTTGCAAAAGTATTATGGGTCCAATATCCGCTACCCGTCCATTCCATTGTTAATCCGTGTGAATAATACGTACCATAAAGTGTCCAATGACTGGTCATGGCAGTGACAGAAGAGGAATCAGCCGTATTATAGGCCCAATCAGATTCCGCTTTAAGTTTTTTATCTCCGGCACCATATATTCTGGCTTTAGCTGCCATATATCCGCCACCAACATTATATGGTGTCCATATTCGGGTACTTGCATAGGCGCGGTTTCCGTCTCCGCTACCAGTATTTTGATTACGATAGGTGCAGATATCTGTTTCGATTAAACCGATGGCTCCTTCTGTGTTGGTTCCTCGCGTTAGTTGAGATGTGCTTATAACAGGTGGAGAAATGTAGAATTCACCTATAGAAGTTTCTCCATCACTTTTATAAAGAGGAATGTAACGCCCTTCACTTGATTGCATTGCAAGAGCCTCCCCGGGGGAAGAAGGAAGAGGACCTTCCAAATCAGAACGACGTACATACCCATCAGTTCCATCTATTCCGGTGGCTGCAATCAAATCGGGCTCATAGCCTATAACCTCAGCTTGGACCCCGTATCCGTAAGATTCTCCATTAGCATTTATATGATACTGGTATTCCTTCACTACAGATAAGGCGACTCCAGTACCAGTATAAGAAAGAAAAACGGATAACATTAAAATAATTGCTGTTAATTTCCACACGTTTTTTTTCATGTTTATATTCACCTCTTAGTAAATTTTTATTTTCTATTTTAATAAAACATTGGAATCTCCTCCTATTATAGCAAATTAAATGTAATATAATATATAATATTATATTACACATATATAATATTATACAAATTAAATAATGTCAATAGTAAAACTAAATATTTACTCAAAATGCAACAATGAAATATTTAACTCTAAATGAATGTGCGTTTTTAAAACCAGCTTCATATTTTTGTCACTGGCTTTTTGCATATTCTTTTCTTTTTGAACACAAGATCGTAACATTTTACGGATATACTAAAATCAAGTTAAGCGAAAGGACAGAATGGCTTACGATCCCCTCGAAAGAGGGTTCCTATATTTTCTACTTTTTCATTTTTTCTCTCCTTTTTTCCCTCATTTTGCAAAACGGGCGCCCGTTTTGTCTGTTCATTTTTACATTCAGAAGATTTCCTTCTTTTCAAAAATCCGTTGGGAAATCACGTAGGAAATAGAAAGCGATGCCACCATCAACACCGGGAATATAGGCCAGAGCCGCATAAGCGACGCCAGCGCGCCCGGTGCGCTTTTGCTGAGCAGCACGTAGCCGCCAAACAGGATAAAAAACAGCACGAAAAAAACGGCGAGCAGCAAGATGCGCATTTTTTCCGCGCCATAACGGAAGGCCAGAGGCATCATGATGGAGAGATACAGGAAGGCGATCGTCAGGCAGGCGCCGACCGTCCATCCAAGCTCCCTCCAATCAATATTGCCCCGGATCGCACCCGCCAGCAGGCCCGCCAGCAGCGACAGAACGATCCCGATCAGGCCCAAGAGCAGGGCAAACACATATTTTTCCCGCACTGCGGTTTTGCGGGAGACGGGCATGGAGAGCATGTAGGCGTTCCACTTTGCCATGTCGTCATAGGAGAAGGTGCTGACCGATAGCATGATGGATTCGATCATCACAATGCCTACGATTATGTTTGTGCCGGATGTGACGCCGATGCCTAAAAACAGCACCAGCAGTAACAAAAGAGACCGGCCGTAGGCGCGCAGCAGCAAAAAATCCTTCCTCAATAAGCCTTTCATTGTGCATCCCCCTTAATGGAAAACAGCATGATATCTTCGAGCGTGGCCGGGTCAAGCACACAGCCCTCATAGGCATGCGGCTGCGAGGGCTCCACTTTTACCAGCGCCTCTACGCCCACTCCGCTTTTGCGGAAACCAACGATCCTGCTGCGGTCAATGGAGGCGAAGCGCTCCGCCCCGCAGCGCAGGATCCTGTGGGAGAGCAGCAGGTCATCCTTGGGCTCGCTGGCAAAAATTTTGCCCTGATGGATGAAGGTGATATAATCCGCAATCCGCTCCAGATCGCTGGTGATATGAGAAGAGAGCAGAATGGAATTACGCTCATCCTGAATGAACTTCAGAAACTCCTCGAAACAGGTCGAGAATTTCATTACGCACAACGGGGTCGAGCCCGCTGGTCGCTTCATCCAGAATCAACAGGCGCGGGTGGTGCGCCAGGGCCGCTGCAATGGAGAGCTTCATTTTCATCCCACGGGAATATTCCTTGAATTTTTTTTCACACGGTAGATGGAAGCGGCTGCAAAGGGAATCGTATAGCCGGTCATCCCAATTGAGATAGACCGGGCGCAGGATGGCGGGCAGATCCTTCGCGCGCAGCACATCATGAAAAAAGTTTTCATCAAATACCACGCCAATTTGCTGCTTGATTTTCAGTGCCTCCTTTTCCGCGTCCAGGCCGAAGATCGTGACCTTGCCGCTATCCTTGCGGATCAGGTTGAGGATCAGCCGGAGCGTTGTGCTCTTACCCGCGCCGTTTTCCCCAATCAGGCCCATGATACAGCCCTGCGGCAGCGTGAAGCTGACATTGTCCAGCTGAAAAGTGCCGTAATCCTTGCAGAGGTTTGTCACTCGAATGCTTTCCTTCATCACAGTTCCCCTTCCTTTCTATTTGAAAAAATTGCGCTGTCTCCTCCATATTGCAGGCGCAGGAGATCAAGCAGTTCCTCCAGAGAAACCCCGCTTTCACGGGCCAGTTCGACGGCCTGCTGTAGATACGATTCCACCTTTTTAAGCTGTTCCTCACGGATAAACTCCATATTTCTCCGCGCAACAAAGCTGCCTTTGCCGGGGAAGCTCTCAATAAAGCCGTCGCGCTCCAGCTCCTCGTAGGCGCGTTTTGTGGTGATTACGCTGATGCGCAGCTCCTGTGCGAGCAGCCGCATGGAGGGGAGAGGATCGCCCTGCGCGAGCCTGCCGCTGATAATCAGCTCCTTGATCTGAGAGGCGATCTGGTCGTAGATCGGTTTCCCGCTCGCATTGCTGATGAGAATATCCAAGGCGTGTGGTTCACCTCCAATGCATATTGTATATATTAAGTATATACAATATGCTTCAAATGTCAAGAGGGAGTTTTATTCAAGGATTGTATTATCTAAGAGTTTGCTCTCTTTTCTTGGAGCTGCTTTCGGAATTGACATCTTTCAACCAGTTTTATAAAATAGGAATCAGATGAACGGTGGGAGGAGAGACGGATGACGGCGGAATACCCTTACCGGGAGATTGCCCCCCGGGTTTATATGCTCAATGAATTTGATGTGGCGGATTGCTACCTGCTGGTGGGCGAGGAGCGCGCCCTGCTGATCGACACAGGCACGGGCTTGGGCGATCTCCGCACGGCCGTCCGAAGGCTGGCGGAGGGGAGGCCGGTTGATGTGACCGCAACGCACGGCCATGTGGATCACATCGGTGGGCGCGGGCAGTTCCCGCGTATCTATGTCCACACACAGGATGTGGCGATGGTGAATCAGGTAAATGTGCCCTACCGGAGGGCGTTTTTTGCCCTGCAGCGTCAGGCGGCGCCCTATGGCGTCACGCGGCGGGATATCCAAAGCGGATTATACCGCACGGATGTGTTGCCTATGCAGGAGGGGCAGGTGTTCCGCCTGGGTGGTAAGAATGTGCGCGTGTTCCACATGCCGGGGCACACGATGGGTTCCGTCTGCCTGCTGGACGAGGAGGATGGGCTGCTCTTTACCGGGGATAACCTCAACCCGGTGCTGCTGCTGTGCCTGCCGAACTGCTCTACGCTGGAGACCTGGCTGCGCAGCGCGCGGCGGGTTTTATCCCTTGCGGAGCAGGTCGGCGCTGTCATGTATCACGGGCATGGCTTTTGCAGCCTAACCCGCGAATCGGCGTGGGCGCAGCTGCGCCATATGGAGGCAGCGCTCCGGCAATCGCCCGGGCGCAATGCATGCCTCCCGCAGCCGGTGATCAGCCGGCAGGATGGACTGTTTGCCGTCTACCGCGCGGATAAGCTGTGGGATTGAATCATCACATGATAAGGAGACGAAATTGGCATGCCTTTGGTCATCCGGGAGAATCTCCCGGCTTATTTATCTGATTTAAAAAAATGGCTGTGCGAGGCACGCGACATCCCGCTGGAGGAGATGGATCACTTTTTTACTGCGCGCATCGCAGGGTATGAGGCGCACATGGCGTGTTGGGGCGAGGCTTACCGCCGCTTGGCGCAGGCTGTGCCCGGCAGCTGCCGCCGCCTGTTGGATTTGGGCTGCGGCACAGGGCTGGAGCTGGATCAGATTTTTGAGCGGCTGCCCGCCTTGGAGGTGACCGGGATTGACCTGAGCGGGGCCATGCTGGCGGCTTTGCGCAGAAAGCATCCCGAGAAACGATTGACGCTGCGCTGCGAGGATTACTTTCAAGCGGAGCTCGGCGCGGAGGAATATGACGCAGCTGTGTCTTTTGAAAGCTTGCACCACTTTTATCCCGAAGCAAAGCAGGGGTTGTTTGAGAAGCTCTGCCGGGCGCTCAAGCCGGGCGGCGTGTATTTGGAGTGTGACTACATTGCCTGCTGTGAGGAGGAGGAAACGCTCCTCCGGCGGGAATACGAACGCAAGCGTGGCCAGTCGGATTTGCCGGAGGGCAAGTTTGCGCATTTTGACATCCCGCTGACGCTGGAGCATGAAACGGCACTGCTGCGTCGTGCGGGGTTTTCGCAGGTGGAGGCGGTTGACAGCATCTGCGGAGCGACGCTGCTCCATGCTGTGAAGCCCTCCCGTTGATTCCCTTGGCGGCTGACAGGAGGCTCAGGCCGCGGGGGCCC
>USBP01000080.1 GCA_900552985.1 uncultured Oscillospiraceae bacterium | reverse complement strand
CAGCGCTGAAAACCGATGCGTACCCTTGTACACCGATGCTAGCGTATTGCATGAGAAACCTCTGATTTTATTCTATATTCAATGATATTTACAGCCTTTTGGCGCGCATCCCGTATGCTGCTCGCCAAATCTATGCATTTATCCTCTCTATCGTTTCGCATACGGAGAAAGGGTCTTGACCGCCATGGACACACGCACCGCCTTTATCTCAATTGTCGGCTGCCCGAATGTGGGCAAATCCTCTCTTTTAAACCGCATGCTTGGCCAGAAGGTCGCCATCGTTTCCAGCAAGCCACAGACTACGCGCACACGCATCATGGGTGTATTGACGCAGGATAAAGTGCAGCTTGTCTTTACCGATACGCCGGGCTTCCACCGCCCGCACAACAAGCTGGGTGAAAAAATGGTCAAAGCGGTGGGCGACAGCATCACGGATGTAGACGCCTGCCTCTTTGTAGTGGAGCCGCAGGGGGAGCTGCGTCCGGCGGAGCAGGAGCTTCTCCGCCGCTTTCAGGCGGAAAAGCTACCCGTAATCCTCGCGATCAATAAAATTGACACGCTCCCGCGCAGAGAGCTCCTGATGGAACGCATTCTTCAGTTTTCTCCCCTGTATGATTTCACCGCAGTCGTGCCGGTTTCCGCCATGAAGGGAGACGGCGTCGACGAACTGCTGGGGGAGTTAAAAAAGCTCTCCGTTCCCTCCATGCACTTCTTTCCGGACGACACGCTCACCGATCAGCCGGAGCGTGTTCTTGCGGCTGAAATCATCCGGGAAAAGCTCCTGCGTCTGCTCGATCAGGAGATTCCACACGGCATTGCCGTCAGTGTGGAAAAAATGCGCGAGCGGGAGAACAGCGATTTGATGGACGTAGAGGCCACCATTTTCTGCGAGCGGGAGAGCCACAAGGGCATCATCATCGGGAAAAAGGGCGCAATGCTCAAAAAGGTCTCCACCTATGCGCGGGAGGATATGGAGCGCTTCTTCGGCTGCCGCATCAACCTCCAGTGCTGGGTCAAGGTCAAGGAGGATTGGCGCAACCGCGAAGGGCTGATTCACAATTTTGGCCTGGATTGATTTTGCCTTGGAAGGAGAATCTTCATGCGCAGCGAGCAGGAGATGCTTGATCTGATTTTGGATACAGCCCGCGCGGATGAGCGCATCCGCGCTGTTTATATGAACGGCTCCCGCACCAATCCAAACGCGCCAAGGGATCTTTTTCAGGATTATGACATCGTATATGTCGTGCGGGAAACCGCCCCTTTTTTTGCCGATCCGGCTTGGATCGACCGGTTTGGGGAACGGCTGTATATGCAGTTGCCGGAGCAGACCGGCCTGCTGCTCGGCTACGAGGCAGATTTAAAAAATTGCTACGGCTGGCTGATGCAGTTTGCAGACGGCAACCGGCTCGACCTTCATGTGCAAAGCATTCCCTATGCGCAGAAGGTCATTCGTGAAGACCGGCTGTGTAAAATCCTGCTGGATAAAGACGGCCTTCTTCCCCCCATGCCGGCGGCAACGGATGCGGATTTCTGGGTGCAAAGGCCCAACAGTGCGCTTTTTGCCGCCGTCTGCAATGAATTCTGGTGGTGCCTGAACAATGTCGCCAAAGGGCTCTGGCGGGAGGAGATCCCCTATGTGCAGGAGATGCTGCACGCCGTGGAACGCCCGCAGCTTGTGCAGATGCTCGCCTGGAAGATCGGTCAGGAGCACAATTTTTCCGTCAGCATCGGTAAATTTGGGAAGTATTTGAGCAAGTTCCTCAATCAGGCGGATTGGGAGGCTTTCCTCGCCACTTATGCCAGCGCGCATCTGGAATCGCTCTGGGCCGCCACACTCGCCATGTGCGGTCTGTTTGACCGCACAGCCCGCGCGGTAGCAAAAAACGCCGTTTTTCTCTATGATGAAAAAGAAGCGGCAAACAGCCTTTGCTTTCTGCTGCATGTGCGGGATCTGCCAAAGAATGCCGCTGAAATTTATTAGAAACTCAAAAATTCCCTCTGATATTCCTTCCGTCGCGTGAGAGAGTAAGTAATGCCGCCCTGCATCACCAGGTGCGGAGTTACTTAGTCAAAAAACAGGCAGGGAGAGGAATGTGTATGGATTTCAAAGAACAGGCGTGGGCCCAGTTTGCCGCAACCGGCCGCGTGGAGGATTATCTCCGCTTCCGCAGGCAGGCTGTCAGCCAGGCAAAGCCCGCGCAGGAGGCTTCAACCCATGCGCCTGAATACGGACGGTCTGGTCATTCGGGAACAGAATATCGGTGAGGCGGATCGCAGGGTCACGCTGCTCACCCGTGATTATGGCCTTGTGCACGCTTTTGCCCGCGGTGCGCGCCGCATCAAAAGCAATACGCTTACGGCTACGCAGCTGTTGAGCTATTCCCGCTTTTCCATTTTTCAGGGGCGGGATTGCTACATAATCGATGAAGCGGAACCCATCGAGGTTTTCTTCACTCTGCGCGGGGATATGGAGGCCCTTTCTCTGGCTCTGTATTTTGCCCAGCTGATGGCAGAGCTTGCTCCGGAGCTGGATGAAGCGGCTGCCTATCTGCGTCTGATTCTGAACACGCTGCACCTGCTCGCCGGAGGCAAGCGCCCGCCCTTGCAGCTCAAGTCCATTTTTGAGCTTCGGCTGCTCTCCATCGCAGGGTATATGCCGAATCTGGTTGCATGCGAGGCCTGCGGCGCTTTTGAAAGCGATCCCATGTTTTTTGACGCGGCGCACGGCAATCTGTACTGCCAAAACTGCCGCCCCAGGGAGCCGCACGATACGCTTCCCCTGGGTGCTATCACCGCGATGCGGCACATCGTTTTTTCTGATTTTGACAAGCTCTTTAACTTTACACTTTCGGGCGAAGGTCTTCAGGCGCTTGCCAATACAACGGAGCACTATCTTCTGATGCAGATCCAGCGCAGATTTCCAACGCTGGAGTTTTATCATCAGATGTCGTCTTGAGCAGCCATCTTTTGGTTGCTTCCTCCGCCCATGAAAAGGAACTTTACTTTACATATATAACAGGAGAATGATGGAATGAACGCAACAGGAAACCGGCATTACCGCTCTCTGGAGCTGGATAAAATTTTAGAAAAGCTCGCCTCCCACGCCACCTGTGAAGACGCCAAGGCGCTTGCACTGGCCCTCACGCCGCAGACAGACCTTCATCTGGCGCGCGCGCTGCTTCAGCAGACGGAGGACGCCCACATGCTTCTCGCCCGCTTTGGCGGCCCCTCCTTTGGCGGGCTGCACAATGTCAACAACGCTTTGCAGCGGGCAGCTGCGGGCGGCATGCTCACGATGCGCGAGCTGTTGGAAATTGCGGAGGTGCTGCGCGTCATCCGCTCCCTTTCGGAATGGCGCTCGCGCAGCGCGGGGGTGGAAACCTGCCTGGATCATTTCTTCCAGGCCCTTATGCCGAATAAATTTCTGGAGGAACGTATTTTAAGCGCAATTCTCTCTGAGGATGAAATGGCCGACAGCGCCTCCCCCGCTCTACAGGATATCCGGCGCAAAATCCGTGCCGCCAGCTCCCGCGTGCGGGACAGGCTCGACCAAATGATCCGCTCCCCGCATTATCAGAAATTTTTGCAGGAGCCGATTGTCACACAGCGCAACGGGCGTTTTGTCGTGCCAGTAAAAAATGAAAACCGCGGTGAGGTACCTGGCCTTGTGCACGACACCTCCTCCAGCGGCGCGACGGTTTTTATCGAGCCGATGGGCGTCGTAGAGGCCAACAACGAAATCAAGGTGCTTCAGAGCAAGGAACAGGATGAGATCGACCGTATCCTGATGGAGCTGTCCTCTGAGGCGGGCTCGTTTGCGGATACCATCAAGGCCAGTTACGAATGCTCCGTGGAGCTTAACCTTATTTTTGCCAAAGCTCAGCTCGCCTATGAGATGAAGGCTGCTCCCCCGCTGCTCAACGGCGAAGGGATCATCGAGCTGCGCCAGGCCCGTCACCCGCTGATCGCAAAGGAAAAGGTCGTTCCCACTGATATCCGTCTGGGCGGTGAATTTGACACCCTGGTCATCACCGGCCCTAACACAGGCGGTAAGACCGTATCGATCAAAACAATCGGCCTGCTCACGCTGATGGCCATGTGCGGCCTGATGATCCCGGTTGCAGATCAAAGCCGTATCTCTGTTTTTACACATGTGCTGGCGGATATTGGGGACGAACAGAGCATCGAACAATCTCTCTCCACTTTTTCCGCGCATATGACGAACATCATTGATATCCTGCGCCAGGCGGACTCTTGCAGCCTTGTGCTCATTGACGAATTGGGCGCAGGCACCGACCCTGTGGAAGGCGCCGCGCTCGCCATGGCGATCCTGGAACAGCTTCATTTACAGGGGGCAAAAATCGCCGCCACCACGCACTATGCGGAGCTGAAGGCTTACGCTCTGCAAACGCCGCGTGTGGAAAATGGCTGCTGTGAATTTGACGTTTCCACCCTACGGCCCACTTACCGGCTGCTCATCGGCGTACCCGGGCGGTCGAACGCCTTTGCCATCTCCGAGCGCCTGGGCATGGAGCGCACGGTCGTGGAGCGTGCCCGGGAGCTCGTCTCCGCCGAAAACACCCGGTTTGAGGATGTAGTGGAAAGCCTTGAGCAAAGCCATCAGGCGCTTGAGCAGGAACGGGCCCAAACGCAGGCCCTGCGTGCCGAGGCGGAACAGATCCGTCAGAAGGCGCAGCAGCAGCTGGAAACGGTAGATCAGCAGCGTGAAAAGGAGTTGGAGCAGGCCCGCGCCCAGGCTGCGCGCATTGTGGATCAGGCGCGCCGCGAATCGCAGGCCTTCCTCATGGATCTGGAAAAGCTCAAAAAGGAGAAGGAGAAACATCAGAATCTAGCCGAGCTCGCCCGCCGCGCCAAATCCCAAATGAAGCAGCATGCCAACGCCATGGCGGAGATCACCAATCCCGTTGTTGCGCCAACGGTGGACGATGCGGACTATACCCTTCCCCGCCCCTTGAAAATGGGCGATACTGTGCTGATTGCCGACCTCAACAAACAGGCGACCGTGCTCGCCCTCCCGGATAAAAACGGCAATGTGGAGGTGCAGGCCGGTCCGCTGAAAACCCGCGTCAAGCTGCAAAATCTCCGCCTGGTGAGTGCAAAGGAGTGCAAGGCTCCCAGGCCGGGCAGCCGGTCCGTCCGCCGGTCTGAGAGTCTTGCGCACGCCAGCGTGAAAACGAGCTGCGACTTGCGCGGCAAAACCGTAGAGGAGGCTCTGCTTGATCTGGATCAGTTCCTCGATGATTGCGTGATGACCGGGCTCAACGAGTGCACAGTCATCCACGGCAAAGGCACCGGCGCGCTTCGCAGCGCCGTGCAGACGCACCTGCGCGCGCATCCGATGGTAAAAAGCTACCGGCTGGGCGTTTATGGCGAAGGCGAGGATGGCGTTACAATTATCACCTTAAAATAAAAATATGCAAAACAAGGCCGCCGCTTGCATCCTGTGAGCGGCGGCCTTATGTTGATTCTTTACCGGAACGGAACGGGAGCTCTTCTATTCAAATAAAGAATCTTTAAATTCCTCATCCAAATTTTTCCCCAGCCCGCTCATGCCGATTACTCTCGGCCACTTCCCCGTTCTTACCATTGTGGCAGCATTTATATTGCCCATATGGCAGTAAAAATGGCGCATCTGACCCATGATCAGGGATAAACGATTATAATGGCATCCCTCAGGAAATTCATAGAGGGATTCATCCTGCAAGGATTCCAGATAACGCATGATTTTGGCCTGAATCTGCTCAAAATAAGCAAACAACTCCTGCCGGGAGAGCACCCTCTCGCTCAGCTCATCCAAGCTGTTTAAGCCCGGTTCCTGAAAATCAGGCTCTTGATAGCACATAGGGTTGATATACCACTGGTCGCAGGAATGCAGGGCATGATATACATGCTTCCAAATAGGCATTCCGCAAAGCGTATCATTCAGATCACAGGTTTTCAAAGCTGTCGAAAAATTAAAAAACATCACTTGTGTCTGGCTTTGAATGGTTTCGACCAATGCTCTGCTCATGCCTTTATTCCCTCCACCGCGGAGCTGCCCGCCTCCTCCGCGCCGCAGGCCCCGCCTTCCGGTGCAGCTACTCTGCTCTTCGCCGCCCGCACAGTTTCCATCATGTGTGTAAACACCTGTGCAATCCGTGTGGCAGTATTCGGCCCAAGGGAATTGGTCTCCTCATAATGCCGGCGGCCAAGCCGGTCGGTCGCTTTATCCAGATACGGCATTTTTTTATTCAGACAAAAATCGTTCGGTGTAACGATGTAGCCGATCTCATCATTTGCCAGGCCGAAAACCACCAGCTCCGAATCCCCGGCAATCTCCCGCAGCGGAGCGGGGTTCCGGCTGGCCGGCGCGCCCTCTGCGGATTCCTTTGCGCTCAGGTAGCCGCCATACACCAGCTCCGGATAAATTTCCCCCGGGATCATTAGAATCTTCAGACGGTCGATCTCCAAATAAGTCAGCTCTGTTTTCAGAGAAACATTCAGCGCTCCCTGGCCGGTCGCACAGGCGTCCGCCTGGATGATGCCCACTTTCGCTGCCGCAAGCAACACATAGTTATCTGCGTCCACATAAAACTCCTGCCGGATTTGGCTGATGCGCGGCTCCAACCGGGTCTCCCGCTCGATGGAGCAGGCGGCCTCAGCCAGCTTTTCCCCCGCTATTCTGGTGGAGGTCAGGTTATCCTCCGCCAGCGGCTTCATGTC
>USBP01000079.1 GCA_900552985.1 uncultured Oscillospiraceae bacterium | reverse complement strand
GCAACCGCCCCTTATTTTTTGCGTTTTCGAAAACGGTAGTAAAAAAAGATCTCAATGGCAATCATGGCCGCCAACACAACCGGGTAGGACCAGCGCCAGTTTAGCTCTGGCATAAAGGTAAAGTTCATCCCGTAAATACCGGTGATCACAGTCAGAGGGGCGACCATGCCGGCGAGCAGGGTCAGTTTTTCGCTCGTTTCGCTTTCTCGCATGGAAACAGCGCTGTCATAGGAATTCTGCACCTGTGCGACCAGATCCCCCAGGCTGGCGGAAAAATCATACAGCTTTTTAAACCGGGTGCCAACGCCGGAAAAATATTTTTCATTGCCGCGGCGAATGAAATGGTTTTCATTCATATGAAAGGCGTCGCCGAGATAAACCAGCGGGCGGATATATTTCTTGAGCAGGTTCACCTGCGCCTTGAGCTCAATGATTCTGTGGAACTTTTCTTTTGCTGCGTAAACGAGAATATCCATCTCCAGATCCTCCAGGCGATCCTCCAGCGTCTCCAGCGTCTGCGACATTTTATCCAGTATAAAATCAAAAATCAGATAATAGATAAAATTGTGCGACGCTCTGCGCGCTCCCTGCGTCCGCTTTTGCAAAAAAGAGAGCAGCTCCGCGCGCAGGGGCTCATTGTCCAGGATCAGCACAAGATAATCCGTGCCGATATACAGGTCAATCTCTTCAAAAATCAGGCGCTCCCCTTCAAAATAAAAATAATTGACCGTGATAAAATCATAGCTTTCAAAGCTCTCGAAGCGGGCATAGTCGTCGATGGTCAGACATTGCGCAACGGTATCCTCATCAAAGCCAAAGCTTTCCCGCAACTGCAAAAGCTCCATGTTATCGCTGATGAGAAAAAGGCCCGGTGTGGTGGAATCCCAACTGTTGTTTTTGAAAGGCCTTAAAGCGCCCTCCCGGATACCGAATGCCTGCACAGCTGCTCCTCCTCTCGGAATCATGTAAAAACGGGCGGGATACCCTGCCCGTTTAGTATACCACTTTTTATAGCGCCCGTGTACAAGGCATGCATCGATTCCCAGAGCCATGGCCGCGCCCCTGGCAGCCTTCCCTGCCCGAGAACGTAACGAGCGCCCGCTTGAGCACGCCGGGCGGCGATGCGCCCCCTGTATCCGGATGTTATCTGTGTGCCAGATCAGGCCGGCGCAATCGTATCCGTAGTAATATAGCGAATGCCCCATTGATAGGCCTTGTCATGCGCCTCCATGGTGTTGATGGTCCACACGCCTGCCTCCAGCCCACTTTCCTGCAGGGCCTTCAGCCGGTCATCCGTGTTGTAGCTGTCGCTGAGTTTAAAATCCAGCCCTGCGCTGATCGCTTTGCAGCGATCCATTGCCTCTGCTGAGGCTTCGTCAGAGAGATACCAGAGATGCATTTCAGGGGCAAGACTGCGGATCTTTTCCAGCTGTTCATAGCTGAAGGAGAGAATCACACAGGTCTCCGCTACTCCTTTCTCCCGCAGGATGGCGACAATGTCCTCCAGCCCCTCCAGCCCGTTTTCCTTTTTGATCTCTACGCAGGGCGTCATATGATAGCGCAGGCACTCGTCAAGCGCCTGCTCAAATGTAGCAAGCTTCAGGCCTGGGTAACTGTCGTAATTGGCGCCGTTATCGTAGGAATATTCCTGCAGCTGGGCGTAGGTCATCCGGTGGATGCTGCCGTAGCCGTCTGTCATCCGTTTGATATTTGCATCGTGGGAGAGCACCCAGACGCCGTCCTTTGTTCGCTGCAGGTCAAACTCTGCCCCCCAAAAACCGGCCTTGCCCGCCTCTGTCAGAGCCGGGAGCGAATTTTCCGGCGCAACGGCGGAAAACCCCCGGTGCGCTATGTAGCGGGGCTCGTCGCCTGCCTGCACTGCGGTGGACTGCGCCGCGTGGAGCACGGATTTAGCCTCTACCCTTGGATTTGTTATAACGTGAAAAATGATAAGCCCCACGATCAGTAAAAACACAGCGGCCAATGAGACAGCCAAAATGATCTTTCCCTTTTTTGTCACGACCAACCCCTCCTCTATTCACTCTGTGGGCAGATACTGCACGTAGGCGGTCTTTCCCTCCGACCGGTAGCCTGCCCGCTGATACAGCCTGTGCACATGCGGCTCGCTGTGGCCGGTAACCAGCATCATTTTATAGCAGCCGGCCTCTTCGGCCAGTTCCCGGGCGCGCCGGCCAGCCCCCGGCCGCGATACGCATGCCCGGTTATCACATATTCCACCAGCGCATAGGGCCGCTGCCCATGCGTCAGGCTGTCGATGATCGTAACGGTAACGGAGGAAAGAATGGCGCTGCCCTCCGCTGCGATCAGCGTGTGAATTCCTTCCCGGCCCAGCAGCCGCTGCCAGACGGCATGCACACGATCGTCTATTACTGGCATGGAGTTGTCGTTGAGCTGTGTATACAGCTCCAGAAGCCCCTCCAGGTCTGAATAAACGGCTTCGCGAATACAGATGGACAAATTACCTCACGCTCCTCCCGCTGATAAAATGCACTCCACGCGAAAACAGTGCAATCAGGTGTTTTTCATGATAACGCTTTCGATCGCATTGGCGACATCCTCACAGTTATCGCAGCATTTTTCCAGCCGGTCCAAGGTTTCTGTCCACGCCATGACGACGATCGGATCCTTCTCCTCCAGATACAGGCTGTGCACCGCGTCGAGATAAAGCTTGTCGCCAACCTCCTCCGCGTGGTTGACTTCAACGATCCGCTTATGGATCACATCAGATTTTTTAAAGTTATGCAGTTCCCGCAGCGCCTCCCGCAGCGTCTGGCAGCAGTTGACGATCACCTCGGCAAAAGAGAGCGCTTCCGCACGGATCGCTTTGATATTATACATATAAAGCCGCATCAGAACATCCTCGACCGCGTCCATCACATCGTCGGTCTCCTGCGCGAGGCTGATGATATCCTCCCGTTCAATCGGCGCAATGAATTCCACGGTGAGCCGGTTCATCAGCTCGTGCTTGCACAGATCTGCCTCATGCTCGATTTTATGGATTTCCGCAAGCTTTTTCGGGAGCGTATACGGGTCAAAGGTGCGCAGCGTTTCTAAAAGCATTTCCGCCCCCTGGCAGGCGTAATCCGCCATGCGGACAAATGCGTCAAAATAATTGTAATCCTTCTTTTTGGCCATAGTCGGTCCGTTCCTTTCTCGATATATATATATTCCGGGGTTCTTTAAAAAATCAGCATAAACAGCTTTGCCATCAAATAGCCGATAAAGCCGCAGCCGGGGAAGGTCAGCACCCAAGCCAGCACCATTTCGCGCACGACCCCCCAGTTGACGGAGGAGAGCCGCTTGGAAGCGCCGACACCCATGATGGCGGTTGTTTTGGTGTGCGTTGTGCTCACGGGGATACCGGTCAGGGAGGAGAGCAGCAGGCAAAGCGCGCCTGCGAGATCTGCGGAGAAGCCCTGATAGGCCTCGAGCTTGACCATATCCATGCCGACGGCCTTGATAATCCGATATCCGCCGATGGAGGTGCCGAGCGCCATTACAAGGGAGCAGAGTATCATCAGCCACATGGGGATCACAAAGCGCTCCGCCTGCCCCTGGCCCTGCGCCAGGGCGATGCCCAGCATACAGATCCCCATAAACTTCTGCCCATCCTGCGCGCCGTGCATAAACGCCATGGCCGCGCCCCCTACAACCTGCGCCTTTTTAAAAAAGCGGGTGGTTTTACGGCGATCCATGCTTTTACAGATTGCTTCCAGGATCCGCACGATAACAAAACCGGCCACGAAACCGAGCACCGTGGAGAGGACAAGGCCGTAGATGACCTTAATCCACTCGCTGCCGTTGATGCCGCTTAAGCCGCCCTGCATGGCGATTGCCGCGCCGGATACCCCCGCAATAAGCGCATGGCTCTCGCTGGTAGGAATGCCGAACACCCACGCCGCAGTGGCCCAGAGCACAATCGCAAACAAAGCGGCGCATAAGGCGACCAGCGCGTCATGGGCGTCGCCACCGAAATCCACCATATTGGAGATGGTTTCGGCCACGGTTGCATTGATCTTTGTCATCACCAGCACACCGAGGAAGTTGCAGACAGCGGCCATCAGGATGGCCGACCGGGGCTTGATTGCCCGCGTGGAGACACAGGTCGCAATTGCGTTGGGCGCATCTGTCCAGCCGTTGACGAGAATCACGCCCATAGTCAGCGCGAAGGTGATCAGCAGGGCGGGGCTGGAAACCAGATGGCTCAAAAAAGAGGACAATTCAATTGTCATACAGGTTCTCCTTTTTTCTTTTTCAATGCGTCATCTATCGAAACAGACGTGGAGAAGCCTCCCGCTGGAGCCTTTCCGGACCGCCGGGATCGCAGCAGGGGATACCGGCGATTTAACAAATTTTTAACCAGAATATAGTATATAACAAAAAATAAGCGTTCGCAAGCAGGGAAAAGGCCTTTTCATAGGGAATATGCGGCTTTTCTTTATTGAGAGGATTGGTAAATTCCGAGGGTGGCCAAGATTGTTTTCAGGTAGAGCGTTTGGAAGCACATGAGTTTCTCTTACTGCAAACTGCTTCGTCAATTTGCTGGTTTTGAAGCGATTGAGTATCTTGATTTTTGTCTGAAATCCTGTATAATAAAAAACAATTGGAAAGGTACGGGATCAAAATATGGAAAAAATAACGCTTACAAACGGATTTCGCATCCTGCTGGAGCCCGTGAAGTGGGCGCACAGCGCTACCATGGGGATTTGGGTGGGGAGCGGTTCCCGTTATGAAACGGAGCAAAACGCCGGGGTTTCCCACTTTATCGAGCATATGCTTTTTAAGGGGACAGCCCGTCGTTCTGCGCTGGAGATTGCGGAGCAGATGGATGAAATCGGCGGCGCGCTCAACGCCTACACCACAAAGGAATACACCTGCTTTTACGCCCGTGCGCTGGATCGGCACGTTGGCACAGCCTTTGATATCCTCTGCGATATGCTCATCCAACCGGCTCTGGCGGAAAAAGATATGCAGACGGAGCGCGGCGTCATTTTAGAAGAGCTGCACATGTATGAGGACAGCCCTGAGGATATTTGCGCAGACCGCCTGTATGAGGGCGTCTGGCAGGGAGATATGCTTGGCGCGAATATTTTGGGCGGGCGAAAAACCGTTACAGCTCTGACGGCGGAGGATCTTCGGGCGCATATGCGCCGTTTCTACACGCCGGAGCGGATGGTGGCCTCCATCTGCGGCCGCTTTGATGCGCAGGAGATTGTGCGGCTGTGCGAGAAAAATTTTGGTGCGCTGCAAAACACAGGCAACCCGGTCGCGGCGGAGCCCGCTGCGTATCACCGCTGCATTATGCTCCGCAAAAAGGATTTTGAGCAGACGCAGCTCGCCCTTGCCATGCCCGGCATCGGCGCGCAGGATGACCGGCGCTTTGCCATGCGGCTGCTGATGTCCATTCTCGGCACCTCTTCCTCCTCCCGTCTGTATCAGCGTATCCGGGAGGAACTGGGGCTTGTATATGAAATTGAATCCTTTTCCGCCTCTTATCTGGAGGCAGGGATTCTCGGCATTGATATGGCTCTCTCTCCGCGCAACGAGAAAAAGGCGTTGCGGGAGGCGTTGCGCATCATGAAGGGCTTTGCCGGCTCCATCACGCAGCGAGAGCTGGCCCGCGCAAAGGAACAATACCTTTCCGGCCTGATTATGAATCTGGAATCCACCCAATCGCGCGCCTCCCAAATGGGGCGCGGGGAGCTGCTCTATAATGAGGTGAAGAGCGTGGATGAGCTCATGGAGCGCGTGCGCGCGGTTACGCTGGACGAATTGCAGGCGCCTGACGAGAAATTTCTCCGCTTTGATGAGCTCTCCCTCTCTGCTGCCGGTCGCGTCAAAAAGGAGCGGTTTTATGAGGAGCTGCTTTACGCCGCTGCGCAGTAATGCGGCGCTCTGGAGGAGGAGAGGCTGGTGCTGGATTGCCACATTCATTTGGAAACAGGGCCTTACACGCTCCAATGGATCGGGGAATATGTCCGCTTTGCACAGGAGCGCGGGCTTTCGGAGATCCATCTGTTGGAGCACAGCTATCTTTTCCCGGAGTTTTTGCCTATGTACGAGGCTGTCCGGCAGGAGAGCAGTTTTATTGACGGTTGGCTAAACCGTAAAGGCGGCAAGCGCAGCTTTGCGGAATATCTCCGGCTTGTGGACGAGGCGCGCCGGGTGCGGTGGCCGGTCCGGCTCCGGTTTGGGCTGGAGGTTTGCTATTTCCCCGGGGCTGAGTCGCTTGTACGGTCGGTCGTCCGGCCGGCGGAGCTGGATTTTCTGGTCGGCAGCGTGCACTTTATTGATGCTTTTGCATTTGATCACAGGCCGGAGTTCTGGACGGGCGTTGACGTCGACAGAGCCTACCGCCGTTTTTTTGAACTGAGCATCCAGCTCGCCTCCGGCGGCGTTTTTGACGGCTTGGCGCATCCTGACAGCATAAAGCTTTTTGGGCATCAGCCTTCTTTTGCGCTGGAACCATTTTATGAACGGTTGGCTGCGGCGCTGGCGCGCAGCGGGATGTATGCGGAGCAGAACAGCGGCGTGTTTCGACGGACTGGCGCGCCTGCGGGGATGGAACCCGCACTGCTGGAAGAGATGCGCCGTGCAGGCGTCCGGATTCAAGCTGCTTCCGACGCGCATCGCCCGCAGGAGGTCGGGCTGATTTTTAACGATTAGAACCGAAATTCAGCTTTGTTATGCAAACGGCGCCTCCTTGCCCATTATCCGGGC
>USBP01000078.1 GCA_900552985.1 uncultured Oscillospiraceae bacterium | reverse complement strand
TTAGCAGAGTGGCAGGAGGCCAATGGCGACCATCCTCTCGTTTCCTTCTATATTGCCTATGCGCGCTATCACAGCCATAAGCCCTTCCGTGCCGCGCTCGGCCGTGCAGCCGCCGCCGGCGGCGCCGTCTATTTCCCCAACAGGCTGATGGATATCGTTGTGCTCAACTGCGTGAATGAGATCGGGGAGAACGCACTGGCGCACTATTATCTGGGCAATCTGTATTATGATAAGCGCCAGTATGGGCTCGCGCGCGATCACTGGCTGTCGGCGCAGAAGCTGGAGCCTGGGGTGCCCACTGTGCACCGCAACCTCTCCCTTTACTATTACAATAAGGCGCACGATGCGGAGAAGGCCGTCGCCTGTATGGAGAAGGCATGGTCGCTTGACCCGGCAGATGGCCGCGTGCTGCTGGAGCTGACGCAGCTTTATCAGCTCGTGGGGAAGGATGACGCCTTCCTGCTCGAGCTGCTGGAGCGGCATCTGCCCGTCGTCCAGGAGCGTGACGACCTGTATGCGGAGTATATCCGCCTGGTGCTGTCCAATGGGGATGCTGCCCGTGCGGAGGAGCTGATTCTGGCGCGCAAATTCCACCCGTGGGAGGGCGGCGAGGGGAAGGTCACCCGCCTTTACAAGCAAATCAAGTGCGCCCGTGCCAAAGAGCTGGCCGCTCAGGGGAAACAAGAGGAGGCCATGCAGAAATATCGCGATGCGCTCACCTTCCCTGAAAATCTTGGGGAGGGTAAGCTGCCGCTCGATACCAGCAACGACATCTACTACAGCATGGGCGTGCTCGCCGGGCAGATGGGCGACCCCATGGCCACGGAGTATTACCGGCTGGCCGCCCGTGGCGACGATACGGTTGCAGACGATATGTATTATAACGACAACCCTGTGGACTACGTGTTTTATCAGGCGCTCGCGCTGCGCAGGCTCGGCGAGGAGGAGCGTGTGCAAAGCATCAAGGCGGGCTTTGAGCGCTATTGCCGCAACCATGAGGGCAAAAAAGCGGTGATCGATTACTTTGCCGTTTCCCTGCCGGATATGCTGATCTGGGAGCAGGATATTGACCAGCGCAACGAATCGTTTTGCCGCTATATCCGCTCCCTGGCCGAGCAACTGTAAGAGGTGAAACATGGAGATTCGAAAAGATGGATTGTATGTGAACGGCGAACCATTCCGCCTTTTCTCCGGGGCGATGCACTATTTCCGCGTCCCACGCGCATACTGGGCGGATCGGTTTGCCAAGATGCGCGCCGCCGGCTTCAACTGTGTGGAAACAGTGATGTGCTGGAATCTGCACGAGCCAAAAGAGGGCGCATTCTGCTTTGAGGGGAATCTCGACATTGCGGCATATTGCCGTATGGCGGCGGAATATGGCCTGTATATCATCGTCCGGCCCGGCCCCTACACCTGCGGGGAGTGGGATTTCGGCGGCTTCCCGGCCTGGCTGCTGGCCGACCATAATCTCCGCCTGCGCTGCGATGAGCCGGTTTATATGCAGAAGGTGGAAGCCTATTTCCAGCGCGTATTTCAGGAGCTCGCCCCGCTTCAGGATACCCAAGGCGGGAACCTGATCGCCCTGCAAATTGAGAATGAATATGGCTCCTACGGCAACGACAAGGCCTATTTAAAGCACCTGCGGGAGATTATGGTCCGCTGCGGGGCGGAGGTTCCGTTCTTTACGTCGGATGGAAACAACAGCGATATGCTCTCCGGCGGTACGCTGCCGGATGTCTATAAAACGCTGAATTTTGGATCCCACGCGAAAACGGCGTTTCAGAGCCTCAAAGGGTTTCAGGAGGGCCTGCCCAACACCTGCATGGAGTTCTGGTGCCGCTGGTTTGGGGCGAGCGCCATCACCGGCGCAATCCGGCCCAGGTTGCCCGGGAGGTGCAGGCGCTGGTGGACAGCGGCGCCAACCTGAATATCTATATGTTCCACGGCGGCACAAACTTCAATTTCTGGTCGGGGGCAAATTATGGCAGGAAGTACCAGCCCACCGTCACCAGCTATGACGATGCCGCGCTGCTCAATGAGTATGGCGATTACACGCCCGCCTACCGCAGGGTGCGTGAAATTCTCCGCACGGCACGGCAGCTGCCTATGGAGCCGCTTCCGCCGCGTCCCAGGCTGCAAAATGTCGGCGCGGTCCAGCTGACCGAGTGCGCCCCGCTGTGGGAGGCGTGCTATCAGATCGGGCAGCGCCACTACTCCGCACATCCGGAGAGCATGGAGCGCTTCGGGCAAAACTTTGGCTACATCCTCTACCGCAAGGTCTTAAAGGGCCACTATTCCGCCCAGACGCTTTCTGTGGAGGGCGTGCATGATATCGCCTACCTGCGCGTCAACGGCGAGCTTGTTTGCCGCTATGACCGCACAAAGAACGGCCGCATGAAGCAGAATGACGGCTTCACCTGCAAACTCCCGGCATTCAACGGCGCGTGCGTGATCGAGATTCTGGTCGAGGGGATGGGCCGCGTCAACTACGGCCCGCACATGATTGACCGCAAGGGCATCGCGCGCGTCCGGCACGGGATGCAGACCGTATTCGGGTGGGAAATCTACACCCTGCCGATGGATAACTTGGATCGGGTTTCCTTTGCACCCGGCTCGCTGGGCGGCGCGCCCGGCTTCCTGCGCGGCACGTTCTCCGCGCGCACGGATGCCGACTGCTTTGTGGATATGCGCGGATTTACAAAGGGCTGCGTCTTTGTCAACGGTATCCACATCGGGCGCTACTGGAGCCGCGGCCCGCAGCGCACGCTTTACCTGCCCGCGCCGTTTTTAAAGAAGCAGAATGAAATCATCATTCTGGAGCAGGAGGGCGCCCGGCTCCGGTCGGTGAATATCATCGATCGTCATTTGCTGTAACCGGCATTACGATTGCGGAGCGGTCGCTTGCAAAAAGGGAAATCAATATAATTAAAATGCGGAGGAAATTTAGGATGAAACATACTCGAATCATTGCCAGCATTCTGACGGCAACCGCGCTCGCCGGCGCCTGCCTGACGGGCTGCACCAAGACGGATGACAAGTATTTTGATACGGTGTCCCAGTATTCGTTCTGGGACAACACGGGCGCACAGTCTATCCCGCAGTACCAGTATTATTACATCATGGATGAGTTCCTCTCCGGCGGCACGGTTCAGAATGGCCAGATTATTGACGGCGAGGGGAAGATCCGCAAGGTGCTCTTCCTCGGCTGGGACGGTGTGCGTGCGGACGCGATGACAAACCTGTTCTACGATGCAAACAATTTTGACACCAACGGCTACAATTATGAGGCGGCTGATTACAGCGGCCTGCACCGGCTCAAGGAGTCGGGCGGCCTGTACATGGCTTATGCCGGCGGGGAAAAGGGAACGGACAGCGAGCAGGAGACCTCTACCTGCCCCGGCTGGATAAGCGAGCTGACCGGCGGATGGAATACCCTTCATGGCGTGAAAAGCAACAGTGATGTTAAAAATGCCGATGCGGAAACCATCATGATGAAGTATGCCAAGCTCGGCGTGGCAACGGGGTTGGCCTTTGACTGGGGCGAGCTGTTTGACATCACGCTGGAAAATGAAGTGGGCTATATTTTGGAGCACCCCGAGCTTCCGATTACGTATCGCGATATTGACCGGCCGCATGCTTCGAGCACGGAAGATATGCTCAAAAATGAGGGCAAAGAAAAAGAGGAGGATCTTAATGCGCCGATCGATGATTACAACGCCGTCGCCATGGAGGAGGGGACAATCTCCGAGCAGTGTACGTACGATATCGCCATGCGCGATTACCTGCTCGGCCGCATGGAGACCGGCGACACGATCGTCGCAGGTATCTTCCACCGCCCGGATACAAACGGCCATACGACGGGCTTTACCAATGAAAACCCCCATTATGTCAATTCCGTGCGTAATGCTGATCTCTACCTGAACGACCTGCTCAACGAGATCGACGCACGCGAGCAGCAGTATAACGAAAAGTGGCTGGTGATCGTAGCGGCAGACCACGGCGGAAGCGAGACGGATCACGGTTTGCAGATTCTGGAGCACCGCACCGTCTGGATGGCATGCAATATGTCGGTGGATGAAAAATATTTTGGAACCAATTACGACGGATTTAAGGAGAATGCATGATGAAACAAATCTTTGATATCCACTATGTCCCTGCGGATGCAGACGGCGGCTTTTCTTTCAGCAATATGGATACCGTTTATTCCGCGACCTCCCGTTACCTGACGCGCAATGGGCAGCCGATTCTGCCTGTCTGCGGCGAGATCCACTTCTCCCGCTGTGAGCGGGAGGACTGGAAGCGCGAGCTCTTAAAGATGAAGGAGTGCGGCTTGACCGCCGTGGCGAATTATGTGTTCTGGAACCACCATGAGCAAAAGAAGGGCCATTTCCGCTGGGATGGGAACCGCGATATCGCCGCCTTCCTGCGGATTTGCCGGGAGGTCGGGCTCGGCGTGTTTTTGCGGATCGGCCCATGGTGCCATGGGGAGGCGCGCTTCGGCGGCTTCCCGGATTGGCTGATGCCCCTGCGCGGCAAGCGGAAGGATACCCCGAAATACCTCCAGTATGTGGAGCGCTACTGGCGCGCCCTGTATGAGCAGGTGGCCGAGTTCTGCGATGGGGAGACGATCCTCGGCCTCCAGATGGAGAATGAGTATCCCGGCAAAATCAGCCACATCCATACGCTGCGTAAAATAGCGGATCGGGTAGGCTTCCGCGTGCCATTTTTTACGATGACAGCCTGGCCGACCAACACGCCGGATAAATGCTTCCTGCCCATGATGGGAGGCTATCCTGAGGCGCCCTGGACGCAGCATAAGCGCCCTCTGAAGCCGGCTGGCCGCTTTGCGATCTGCGAAGGACGCACGGAGACGGAAATCGGCGAGGATTTGATCAAGGGCAAGCGGGAAAAGGCCACGTTCAACGATTTTCCCTATACCGGCTGCGAGGTGGGCACCGGCAACCAGGTCACACAGCACCGCCGCCCGGTCATCAGCGGGCGGGATGGCTACGGCGTCGCCTTTGCCAAGTTTGCCTCGGGCATGAATCTGATGGGGTATTATATGTTCCACGGCGGACGCAACCCGCGTGGGGAGCTTCTCCAGGAAAGCAAGCGTACGTTTTACCCGAACGCTCTCCCCATCGTGGACTATGACTTCCAAGCCCCGCTCTCCAAGGATGGCGTCTGCCGGGAGCATGGCGACCGCCTGCGCCTGCTGCATCTGTTTATCAACACATGGGATGGGGATATCGCCCGCAAGCAACCCTTTTTCTCCGGCGAGGCAGGGCTGCCCTACTGCTCCGTCCGCTGCGGCGAGAATACGGACGGCTATCTCTTTATCGGCAACTATGAGCGCGGGGAGCGGTCCGCTCCGCTCGCATTCTGCGCGCAGCTCACCGGCGATGTTGAGGTTGCCCTCCCGGAGCTGCAGATCGCGGCGGGGGAGATGGCGTTCCTCCCGTTCCGCTTCCAGGTGCAGGATGTTTTCTTCGATTATGTGACGGCTCAGCCTATCGCGCGGGCGGAGCAGGACGGCCGGGTCGATTTGTACTTCATGCGCATGGAGCGCCAGCCGGTGCTTGTTTCAATCAACGGGAAGGCCTTTGCCTGCGATGGGGATACCTATGATGCGGGCAATGGCGTTTGCCTCCACTTTATGGAGCAAGCTCAGGCGCTGCGCTTCCATTTGGTCAACGGTACGCCTGTGTTCAGCGACGGAACGATGTGGGCAGAGCACAATATGGTCTATGCCCTGCTTGGCAACGGGCAGAGCGTGACCATCGATGGGCAGACGCACACCTGCTCCTTTGAGGAGCCGGAGGGCGCTGTCCGCCTGGTACGCATTGGCAAGGTCAAGCTGCCGTATGATCATTACCTCTTTTCACGCGGGGATCGCGGGTATTATCGCTTGCAATTCGAGCTGGACCGGCTGCGGGAATTTGATGATGTTGTGCTGGATCTTCGCTTCCGGGGCCTGAATTTGCAGGTGTTCTGCGGCGGCGTGCTGGTGGATGACTATTTCAACACGGATGGCGTCTATCATCTTCACATCCGCCACTTCCGCGACCTGCTTGCACGCAGCGGCGGCGAGGTTCTCATTAAAACCTCCGCCCCCACGGCGCACGGCGTCGGGCATGTATACAATGAGATCGATTTGCAGCCGGGGGAGGAGAGCCTGTCGCTGGCCGCCGTCCGCCCCATCCATCTGGAGCAGATTGCCCTTTGACTTGATATCAGGAGGCGAACGACCAGTGGGGCCATTTTCGTTTCACTATGATTATACGCAGTGCATGATGATGAAGCTGCCGCTTGCCTACCCGGAAAAGGATGGGCAAGCAAGCCACGTGATCAATACGTTTGCGGATGCGCTGGAGATCATCCGGGTTGTGGACCGCATCACCCAGGGAATCCCGAAAATCCTCTATTTAGTGGGCTGGCAGTATCTTGGCCATGATGATAAATATCCCGATTTTTTCGCCGTGAACGAAGCGCTCAAGCGCCCGCAGGATCAAACGGCGCACGAGAGCCTCCTCTGGCTCATGCGCGAAGCGAAGCAATATCACACAGTGGTCAGCGTACATATCAATTTTAACGATGCCTACGACAACGCGCCCTCCTTTCACCGGTATGTGCGGGCGGGTGCGCTGATCCGCAAAAGGAATGGCAAGTTAGATCCGATCGAGCGGTATAACGGCCGAAAGTGTTATAAGGTCTCCTTTAAGGAGGAGTGGGAGTCCGGCCTGTTTCAGGAGCGGGTGGACCGCCTGCTGGAGCTTT
>USBP01000077.1 GCA_900552985.1 uncultured Oscillospiraceae bacterium | reverse complement strand
GCGCGCGCGCCGTGCTGGAATTTATAAAATCGCCGAACTATAACCTTCTTCCCAAGCATACGCCGGATATTTATTTTACCGGCAACAGCATCAGCCCCACCGCGCTGAATGAGTTGCTGACGCTGTGCGAGGGGAAGGATATTTCTGTCAACGTGATCTCCAAATCCGGCACGACGACGGAGCCAGCGGTAGCGTTCCGTGTGTTCCGCGAGCTGCTGGAGAAAAAATATGGCAAAGAGGGCGCTGCAAAGCGTATTTACGCCACGACAGACCGCGCGCGCGGCACGCTCAAGGCATTTGCCGACACGGCGGGTTATGAAACCTTCGTCGTGCCGGACGACGTTGGCGGCCGCTATTCTGTGCTCACGGCAGTCGGGTTGCTGCCCATTGCCGTCAGCGGGACAGATATTGAAGCGCTGATGGCCGGCGCGCGGGATGCGCAGCAGGCGCTCATGGAGCCCGACCTGATGAAAAATGACTGTTACCGCTATGCGGCATGGCGTAACCTGCTTTACCGCAAAGGTAAAAAGATCGAGATGATGGTCAGCTATGAACCCGCTTACCAGATGATGAACGAATGGTTCAAGCAGCTGTTTGGCGAGAGCGAGGGCAAGGATGGCAAGGGCATCTTCCCGGCCTCCGCGATTTTTTCGACCGACCTGCATTCCATGGGCCAGTATATCCAGCAGGGCGAGCGCGAGCTGTTTGAAACAGTTGTGCGTTTTGAGCGCCCGCGTACTGATTTGACCATCGATGCGGATGCGGAAAATGTGGACGGTTTGAACTTCTTGGCCGGAAAAACGATGGATTTTGTCAACACCAAGGCCTTTGAGGGCACCCTGCTCGCTCATGCGGATGGCGGCGTACCCAATCTTGTGCTGGAAGCGGAGGATATGAGCGAGCATACGCTCGGCTATCTGATCTATTTCCTGGAGAAGGCCTGCGCCATTTCGGGCTATCTGCTCGGCGTCAATCCGTTCGATCAGCCGGGCGTTGAGAGCTATAAAAAGAACATGTTCGCCCTGCTGGGCAAGCCGGGCTATGAAGCGCAGCGCGCAGAGCTGGAGGAGCGGCTGCAAAACTGCTGATTTTTTCGTTGATTGCCGCCGATGGGCGGACATTAAATACACAGGAGGAGATTACGATGATATCTCTGATTATTGGGCATAAGGGTTCCGGAAAGACGAAGCGCCTCATCCAAATGGTCAACGAGGCTGTGGAGAGCTCCAAGGGCAATGTCGTTTGCGTGGAGAAGGAAACCAAGCTCACCTATGATGTCAATTACCGTGCACGGCTGGTAGCAACGGATTATTTCGGCGTGGAAGGCTTTGACGCCTTTTATGGCTTCTTAAGCGGCATTTGTGCCGGCGATCACGATATTACCCATATCATGATCGATGCAACCTTCCGCATTTGCGGGCGCGATTATGAAGCCCTGGCGGATTTTCTGGAGAAGGTCAAAAAGCTCTCCGACCTGACGGAGGTGGAGTTCGTTTTCACGATTTCTACCGATGAAGAGGATCTTCCAAAGCGTATTTTTGACTTCTGCAAAAAAGTCTGATGTGATTGATTCACCAGGCCGCTGCCGGAAAACCTCCGGCGGCGGTTTTTCCAGTTGATAAATCCGGCGCGAAGATGCGTAAAAAGGCGCTGTAATTGCCGCAATCAGGTATTGACAAACGCTCAGCCGGGCGGTATAATTATCCGTGCGCTATATTTGAGGTGGAGTATGTTGCTGAAACTCGAAAACCTGTTTGAAAATGAAGGCGAGCATTTAGAGCTTGATCAGACCTTTGATTTTTCAGGCGAAGAGCTGGGCGGTGTGCATCCCTTTGTCTCTCCAGTCCGTATCCAGGGGGAAATCCGCAACCGCGCAGGCATTGTATCAATGCGCGCAGAGGCGGCGTTTACCTATCGGGCGCCCTGTGACCGCTGCGCGGCCGATACGGCGCGGGACATGCTCATCCCTTTGGAGCATGTGCTGGTGACGCACCTAGATGAAGAGGATACTGGCGAATTTATCATTGTGGAGGGCATGCAGCTGGATTTGGCTGCGCTTGTGTGGGAGGATATCCTGCTTGCCCTGCCCACGAAGTTTTTGTGCCGGGCAGATTGCAAGGGCCTTTGCCCTGCCTGCGGCAAAAACTTAAACGATGGCTCCTGCGGCTGCCAAAAACCAATTGACCCACGTCTTGCGGTTTTACGTCAGCTTTTGGATCAATAAAACAAACCAATGGTTTCACAGCAAGCTTAAGGAGGTGCTGACATGGCGGTACCAAAGAGAAGAGTTTCAAAGGCAAGAAGGGATAAGCGCCGCTCCAACGTTTGGAAGATGGATGCGCCGGCGCTCGTAAAGTGCCCGAACTGCGGTGAGTATAAGCGCCCGCACCGGATTTGCCAGAGCTGCGGCTTCTACAAAGGCAAGGAAATCGTGAAGAAGGACGCGTAAGAGCCCTTTTGAAACGGGTCTTCCGGCCACACGGGAAGAAAGGTAGAGGAGGGTTGCCCTTCTCTGCTTTTTTCTTTATATGGCACTTATTACAGGGACACACAAAGGGCGCCGCACGGCAGAGCCTATATTCCCCCAAAACGGCTGCTGATCCATGCCGGAAAGCAGGGAAAACAAAAGGGGCCCGCCAGAGCTGCGGCTGCAACGCTTAAAAGGGATTCTGCTTTCCGCTTTTCTGCCTGTGCAGAGAGGCCGTCCCCCTCCCTGTTTATGCTTTCTTCCCCCCTGTGCCGGGTCACAAATCCATTACAGCCCTTTGAAGGGAGGTGCGGCATATGGCCGTCACAATCGCGGCAGTTGCGCCGCATTCCATTTGTGCGCGCCGCGGCGTCCATGCCGGGGAGGTGCTCACGCACATTAACGGCCACGAGATCATTGACATCCTCGACTATCAGTTTTACGCGACGGAGCAACGGCTCACCCTCTCCCTGCGGGATGAACAGGGAAAGCAGCGTCAAGTAAAAATCAAAAAAGAGGAATATGCCGATCTTGGCCTGTCCTTCGACACCTATCTGATGGACCGGCAACGCCACTGCGCCAACAAATGCATTTTCTGCTTTATCGATCAGCTGCCGAAGGGGCTGCGGGAAAGCCTCTATTTTAAGGACGATGACTCCCGCCTATCCTTTCTCTTTGGCAACTACGTCACGCTGACCAATCTCTCTGAACGGGAAGTCGAGCGGATCATACAGATGCATATCAGCCCGGTCAACATTTCCGTGCATACGATGAACCCGGAGCTGCGCGTGAAAATGATGAAAAACCCGCGCGCGGGCGAATCGCTCCAAATCATCCGCCGGCTTGCAGATGCCGGCATTCACATGAATACGCAGCTCGTCTTATGCCCGGGTATCAACGATGGGGACGAGCTGTCCTACAGCCTGACAGAGCTCGGTAAGCTCTACCCCGCCGTACAAAGCATTGCCGCTGTACCGCTGGGGATGACGAAATATCGGGAGGGGCTGACGCCGCTCACTCCCTCCACGCGCGAGGGCGCGGCAGCTGTGATTGATACGATTGAAGAGTTCGCCGCACATTTTCTCTATTTTAAAGGAACGCGCCTGGCATTCGCTGCCGATGAGTTTTATTTGAAAGCAGGGCGGGCCATTCCCGCTGCCGGGGCTTATGAGGAATTTGCCCAGCTGGAAAACGGCATTGGCCTATGGGCGCTTTTGAAGGATGAATTCTACGCTGCACTGCGCCTGCTGGAGGAGGATATCCCCCTCCCAAACCCACGCAGCGTGACAATTGCGACGGGCCAGGCAGCCGCTCCCCTGCTGGAAGAGTTGTCCGCCGCCCTGTGCCGCAGGCGCCCGGGGCTCTCGGTGCAGGTCGTCGCCATACGCAACGATTTTTTTGGGGAGTCAATCACTGTAGCAGGGCTATTGACCGGAACGGATCTGATTGCCCAGCTGAAGGGGCGCGCGCTTGGTGAGGAACTGCTGATTCCTTCTGTCATGCTGCGTCGGGAGGGCGATCTGTTTCTGGACGACCTCTCCCCTGCTGATGTGGAACGCGCGCTCGGCGTTTGCGTCACGCCGGTGCCCAACGACGGCGGCCAGCTGCTGGATGCACTCTTAGGCAGGCGCTGAGGAGCCCGCAGCCAAACGGATACGCAAAAGAGAAAGGATGAAATGGTATGGCGAAACCTGTAGTTGCTATTGTGGGCCGGCCGAACGTCGGCAAATCCACGCTGTTTAACAAGCTGGTAGGCAAACGCCTCTCCATTGTAGACGATACGCCGGGCGTAACACGCGATCGGATTTACGGCGACTGCGAATGGCTCGGGCACAATTTGCTGCTCGTCGATACGGGCGGCATTGAGCCGCGCGCAGACGATGTGATCCTTTCACAGATGCGCAGGCAGGCACAGCTGGCAATCGAAAGCGCGGACGTAATTATTCTGGTGACGGATTTGCGTGCAGGCGTGGTGGCAACAGACGCCGAGGTTGCCGCCATGCTGCAAAAAAGCGGTAAGCCGGTGGTGCTTTGCGTCAATAAATGTGATTCCATCGGCGCGCCTTCCCTGGATTTCTATGAATTTTACAACCTTGGCCTGGGCGATCCGATCGCCGTTTCCGCCGCGCACGGGCACGGGACGGGGGATCTGCTCGATGCGGTGCTCTCCCATTTGCCGGCCGAACGGGTGGAGGAAGAAGAAGAGGACGCAATCCGGGTTGCAGTGATCGGCAAACCGAATGTGGGCAAATCCTCGCTGGTCAACGCAATTGCGGGCGAAGAGCGCGTGATCGTCTCCAACATTGCGGGCACTACGCGCGATGCAACGGATACGCGTGTGGAAAACGAGCACGGAACCTTCATCTTCATAGACACTGCCGGTCTGCGGCGCAAAAGCCGCGTGGATGATGCGATCGAAAAATACAGCGTTTTGCGCGCACGCATGGCGGTGGAGCGAGCCAGCGTGTGCGTGATTATGATCGACGCACAGGAGGGCTTCACGGAGCAGGATTCCAAGGTAGCCGGCATTGCACATGAGCAGGGCAAGGCCTGTATCATTGCGGTCAACAAATGGGATGCGGTGGAAAAGGATGGCCGCACGATGGATAGCTACCGCAAAAAGCTGATGCAGGATTTTTCGTTTATGTCCTATGCGCCGATCGTTTTTATTTCCGCTAAAACCGGACAGCGGCTTGACCGGCTGTTTGAGCTCATCCGTTATGTGGATGGACAGAACGCCATGCGGATTTCTACAGGCCGCTTAAACGATGTGCTTGCCGCAGCGACGGCGCGGGTGCAGCCGCCCACGGATAAGGGCAGGCGGCTGAAAATTTATTATATGACGCAGGCCTCTACCCGGCCGCCAACCTTCGTCTGCTTTGTCAACCGCAAGGATCTGTTTCACTACAGCTACCAGCGCTATCTGGATAACCAGATCCGCGAGGTGTTCGGCCTGGAAGGAACGCCGACGCGCTTTGTGATCCGGGAGCGGGAGGAAAAAAAATAACCCGGCGTTCCAGCTTCTCCAAAAGAGAGGCACACCGGATCAAAAGAGGGAGCATCATGCGAGAGAAGCTGCGCCGCATTTTGGCCGTCATCTGCCTTTGCTGCATTTTCAGCGCGTTCATGGCAGGGTGCACACAGGAAACAGCGCCGGAGGCGGAAATTTTCATTGCACAGAGAGCGGACCCTTATATTACCCGGGCACAGGACGGCTATTATTATTTCACTGCTTCCTATCCAATGCAGGGGGAAAAGGATCCGCAGGGATATGACAGAATCATTCTGCGGCGGTCTAAAACTCTGGAAGGGCTCAAAACCGCTGAAGAAATCTCCATCTGGGATGAAAGCAGCTCTGACCACGCATTTCGTTTTATCTGGGCGCCGGAGCTTCACCAGATTGGAGGCAAGTGGTATATTTACTACGCAGCCAGCGTGCAGCGGGATAACGTCTGGGAGATCCGCTGCCATGTGCTGATGTGCGAGGGCGGCGACCCGTATACGGATCCATGGCTTGAAATGGGCCCTTTTCAAGCCGCTGAGGGAGACAGCTTCGCGTTCAGCAGCTTTTCGCTGGATATGACGTATTTTGCATGCAACGGCCGCCATTACGTGGTCTGGGCTCAAAATGGGGAACATTCCAACCTTTATCTGGCGGAGATTGATCCCGCTCAGCCATGGAAGGCCGTCACTCCGGCTGTGATGATTTCGCAGCCGCAATACCGGTGGGAAAAGGTTTCTATTCCCGTCAATGAAGGGCCTGCTGTTTTGCTGCATGACGGCAAGGTGTTTCTGACCTATTCCGCTTCCGCTACAGGGCCGGAATATTGCATTGGCCTGTTGTATGCCGGTCAGCAAGCGGATCTGCTTAACCCAGAGGCCTGGACAAAGGCCAAAAAGCCTCTGCTTACTTCTCGAGATCTGGAGGGAGAATACGGCCCCGGCCACAACTCCTTCACAACAGATGAACAGGGCAATCTGATACTGGTATATCATTCCCGTGACGAAGCTTGCTATCAGGGAGAATGCGGTTATGGTGAGGGCGACCCACTTTACGACCCCTGCCGCAGTACCCGGCTGCGCAAGGTGTATTGGGATGAAGCAGGGATGCCTGTGCTGGACCGGTAGGCAGCAGATCACCATGGCCTGCGTTTCCTGGCCCCAGACGATAGGGTGGGTTTTGAGGATTGTCTTATCCCCTTTTAACAAGGGAGGCTTGCTGGCGCAAGCCTCCCTTGTTATTTTATAATAGTTTATAATAGCATCAGTGTACAAGGGTACACATCGGTTTTCAGCGCTGTGGCCACGCCCCTG
>USBP01000076.1 GCA_900552985.1 uncultured Oscillospiraceae bacterium | reverse complement strand
ATCGCCGCAAAGGCGCCGGCCCGGCAGCCCTGCCCCCGCAGGATGCGCACAGCATCCGTCAGGTAATATTCCTTTCTGGCGTTTTCATTGGTTATCAGGCCCAGCACTGCAAGCAGCCGGTCGCACTGGAACCAGCAGGCGCCGGAGTTGATCTCCCGAATCTGGCGGATGGTATCGTTGGCATCCCGCTCCTCCATGATGCGGGTAAACGCGCCGTCCGCCGCGCGGACGATACGTCCATATCCACTGGGGTCCTCCACACAGGCGGAGATCACCGTAATCGCGTTTTGCGCGCGCTTATGCTCCTCATAGGCGGCAAGCAGCGTATCGCCATCCATCAGCGGCGTGTCCCCGTTGACGATCAGCACATCGCCGCCGTGAAAGCGCTCCAGAAAGCCCTTTGCCTGCAAAACGGCATGCCCCGTGCCAAGCGGTTCGCTCTGACGGACGGTTTCGCTCCGATTTGCCAGGTGATCGCACAGAGCCTCTCCGCAATCCCCTGTGACAGTACAGATATGCCGAATGCCCGTTGCCTGCACGGCGTCAAGCACCCAGTCGATCATCGGTTTAAATAGGATCTCCGCCATAGCGGCAGGCCGGGGGGGGTGCATCCTTTTTTTCCCGCCGGCGGCAAGGATAACGCAGCAGCAGTTTTCCAGCATGCGTACAAGCCCCTTCCTGAGTATAAACTAGGTCTGCATCGCGGCGTCCAGGGCGCATGGGCGCGGCCTTGATAGAGCCCGCTGCCCCCGCTCACGGACGCTTCTCTCGTATATATTATGCCAAGATTGCGCCTGTTTTTCAAGCCTTTTGCATTTTTCCGGCCGGAGCAACGGCCATTGCAGGCTGCCGGGGTGCATGGCCGGACCGCTGGCTATCGCCCCATTGCCGTTTCTTCTGTACGCCATTTCTTCTCTTCTCTCTTGAGAACGCACCCTCTGTGCCTGCTTCAGGAACGCGCAAAGGCCTCTAAAAGCCGCCGATATTCTTCATCGCCAATGGAGAGCACCGAGCCGTGCCTCGGCTGGAAATCCAGCGAATAATCCCTGCGCCGCAGCTTCTGAAAATGCACCATATCCTCTGTCTGCTGCAAAAAATAAGTGCCGTCGCTGTATTCATCCATCATCAGCACATAAGTATCCGTTCCATTGATTGGGTACAGGAAGTTCCCCTCCACATCTTTTCGGGAGAGGGAAACCTGGTTTTCCTCCGGCTCCTGATACGGGCCGGTCAACTGGTCAGCCGTCGCATAACGGATACATTTTTCCGCCTCATCCTTGTAGTACAGGTAATAGACGCCCTGCCGCTCTACAATATCCCCATCAACCCCATCCTGCCCGCTCGCGGGGCGAAACAGCACCTGTGGTTCGGTGGTGAGGCTGCGCAAATCCTTGGAATACGCATACCAGAGCACGGTGTTGGGGTCGTCCCCCTGCGCGTTGTGATGGCTCCAATAGATCATATATTCCTCTTTGGCAGGGTCAAAAATTGCCTGCGGCGCCCAGACCCGGTCTGCGCTCTGCGTCTGCGGGAATGCCCGCAGGTCAATCACCGTCTCATCCGTCCAATGGATCAGATCCTCTGAGCGCCAGGTGATGATCGCATGGTTGCTGTTCCAGCCATTCTCGCTTTTCATATCCGTCGCCAGGATATAATAATCGCCGTCCTCTCCCTGGAACAGGTATGGATCTCGCGCGGAGCCGGTGCCCATTGTCTGTGTAATCACCGGCCGGTTATCGTTGAGCGGCGTGAAGTGATACCCATCCTCGCTGACGGCAAAATGAATGCGCTCCTGCTCCGGTTCGTTCCCGGTGAAATAGCAAAAGAGATAGTTGCCCTGCGACGAGGCGGCTGGTTCGGCAAAATCAAACGTTCCCCTTTGATACAGCGCCGTAAAAGCGGCCGCCAAGGCGGCCAACAGCACAGCTCCAACGCCAAGCGCAATTTTTTTCCCCTTTTTCACTTTCTTCTTCTCCTTCCGGTAAGAGGCCGCCAAACGGCTCAGCGTCCGGCGGCCTCTTCCTGCTTCTTACCCGTTCAGGCTGGATCCATCACCAGAGTCATCACGCTCTTGGCCGGGAGCTTCACCTGATTGCCGGTTACATAGTCCTCCGTGGCTACCTGCTCCAGATTATGCGTTTCATCCGTCAGGTGCACCTGAGCCGCCTGATAGCTGCCATTGACCTCCAGCGACAGCGTTTTCGCCTCATCTGCGCTGTTGACAAGCACCGTAACCAGCTGCCCGTCCACATCAAAGGAGACGGCGTTGACATCCTTGCCCTTGAGCTGTGTATCCACCCGAACGGCGCCCGGCAGGATGAACTTTGTAAAATTGCCGTATTCATACAGGCGCTTGGTCACCGTGTAGGTGTGCGTATCCAGGTCCACATACAGCAGGCCGTCCCGCCAGTCATAGCAGGAGACAGCCAGCCAGTAGCTCCAATGTACCGCGTCCAGCACGGTCAGATCCGTACAGATCATATCGGCCATCACCACGGCGGAATCCATCCCCACGTCGCGGCCGAGATCCTCCATCTCCGTCCACTCCGTGCAGCGGCGCTTGAGCAACGGGTAGTTTTTATCCAGCCAGCGATCCGTGCGCGCCTTTTCGCTTGCGGAACTGTTATAGGAGTGCGCTTCGATTGTGGTCATCACCTTGCTGAGCGTTTCATCCTCCATAATTGCCTTGAACCACTTTCGGAAATCATTGCCACCCCACTGGCCGGATTCAAACATGCCCAGCTCAATCTCATCCGCAAGGCCCCGCTTCTCCATCTCAGCGTAAAAGACCTTGTAAAACGCCACCATTTCATCCGGCTCAAAGTGACAGCCCTCCTGGCCGCCCTGCCAGGTCCATTGCGGCTCGTTGATCGGGGAAACGATGGTGATCGGCACGCCCTGCGCGCGGAAGTGCTCCACCGCATCCAGCACATAATCTGTAAACGCCTGATAGTTTTCCGGCGCCAGGTTCGTTACCTTGTCCTTCTGCTCGTCGCTGTGCGGCTTACCGTTAATCGTCATGGTATCCGGCGCGCTGTTGGAAAAAAACACCACCTCGGAGGCCCCGAGCTCCAGTGCCCGGTTCATACACCACAGTGCGTTTGCATCCAGCGTGTAATCAATGTTGCCGTCATCGTCAATAAAGCTCTGGGCAGAGCGCCAAGGGTCGTTAAAGGTGCCCGCTTTCTCGCCCGTGCCCGTCCCGGCGCCAAGATTGTAGCGGTAAACCTGCAATCCAAGCCCGGTATCGCCATAGAGCATCTCCATAATCGCTTCGCGCACCGGCACGCCGTTTTCATCCAAGTTCGTCCATCCTCCGACATCCTGGCTCCACCACGCGCTGCTCACGCCAAAGCTCTCCATGGTCTGGTGCTGAGCCGTGGGGTCGATTGTCAGCGTTGCGGTATCGGACGGGACGCAGGACGATAAAAGCCCCGCCAGAAGCGCGCAGGACAACCCTGCGGCAAGGATTTGTTTCCCAATTTTCATTTTGAAACCCTCCCTCAGAAAGATAGCTATATTCTACCATAAAAATAGTTCTCTGCAAACACCGTCCTCATAAGAATCTACAAAAAAATAAAAGCAGCCGATTATTTTTCGGCTGCTTTTCTACGGCATATTCTCTTTATAACCTGTCCCTTTCCTATGCCTCTGTGGATGCCTCCCCCTGCTCGCCTGCCTCATCAGGAGCCTCTTCAGCGGAGTCCTCCTCGCCGGCCCGCTTCCAAAGGTGGACAACGCCCTGGTCATTGAGCAGCTTTAGCATAATCAGCGTCAACGGAACCAGGAAAATGCCGATAAACCCGAACAGCTGCAGGCCGATATACATGCCCACCACTGTGGCGACAGGGGGAAGGCCCAAATGGCCTGCAACAAGCTTGGGCTCGATGATCTGCCGGATTACGGAGATTATCACATACAGCACCAGCAGGCCAATGCCAAGAGTGATTCTCCCCATAAAAAGGGAGATGACGCCCCAGGGGATCAAAATCGTGCCCGTGCCCAAAACCGGCAGAATATCTACAAGCGCCGTCAGCAGCGCGATCACCAGAATAAAGCCGCCCTCGTAGGCGCCTATCAGCTTTAAAAAGCCGAGGCCCAGCGCCATCTCGCAAAAGGTAATCAGAATGATGAGCGTATAGGCCCGCACCATTTTAAACAGGGAAGAAAACAGGAGCCGTTTCGAGGTGCTCAATGCATTCCGGCGTTTATGGGGCAGCTGCCGCTTGACAAAATTGACAAGCCGGTCATAATCCGCCGTCATGAAACAGCAGGCAATGATGGAGATCAGCGTGGCAAGAAACACGGAGGGAATTTGTTTCGCTGTATTCCATACGCCGGAAAGGGGAGAAGAAAGCATAGAAAGATCTATATTGAGAGAAGCTCCGCCCGCGCCGCCCTCAAGGCTTTGAAACAGCTCGTGGATTCCATTGGCCGCCATCTGCTCAATGCTATTGGGCAGGAAGTGGATGCGCTCCAAAATCCAAGCCTCCGCCTGATCCAGAAAGGCAGGCAGGTTATCAAGCTTTGCCGTAATCAGCGCCCAAAAGCCCCTGAGCTCGTTGACAATCCGCACGCCAATCAACGTCAGCACCGCTATCAGGACCGCCACCGCGAGCAAAACCAGAGCGCCTGAAACCAGGCCCTTCTTCAGCGGCGTTTTTTTCACCACCCAGTTCACGGGGCGCTGCAGGGCCATTGCAATAAAAAATGCCATGATAAATGGAAAGCATGTCCAAAACGCAAACCGCATAAAGCAGTAAAATATCCCCAGGATAATCGCAAAATACACCGTATTGATGATGAAGCGTCTGCGCTTTTCAACCTTTTCCATCCCATCACATCCTTGTTGTCTTCCGTCACAGCCGCGCTCAGGCCATGTCAGTTTTTGCTGAAGGCTGTTTATTTGTATTCTATAACAGCCGGGCTGGGAATACAATTAAAAATAAGTTACAAAATTCCTTCTTTTTCCATCGCCCCGTCCGGTTGTTCCGACTATATGCCGAAGTTAAGGAAAAAAGTTGCCTTTCTCCCTTTATTATACCGCCGCTTTATGATAAAATAATCTTCGATTCACAAGTTTACCGAATTCCCCGCGGAATGTTAAAGGAGTTGTCTGCATGTATATAGCGGTAATGGGATATGGCGTGGTCGGCTCAGGCGTCGTGGAGCTGATTGGCAAAAACCACGAGAGCATCGTGCGCAGAAGCGCCCAATCTGAGATGGAGATCCGGTATATCCTTGACCTGCGGAATTTTCCGGGCGATCCCAATGAAAAGAAATTTATCAAGGATTTTAATCTCATCCTTCAGGATGAGGAGATCAAAATCGTCGTCGAGACGATGGGCGGCCTTCACCCGGCGTTTGAATACGTGCTCGCGTGCCTCAAAGCGGGCAAAAGCGTCGTCACCTCCAATAAGGAGCTCGTCGCGGCAAAGGGCTATGAGCTGCTGCAGGCCGCGGAGGAACATAACGTCAACTTCCTTTTTGAAGCGAGCGTCGGCGGCGGCATTCCCATCATCCGGCCGATCAGCCAGTGCCTGGCGGCCAATGAAATCGATGAAATCGCGGGCATTCTCAACGGCACCACAAACTTTATCCTCACGCGGATGATCGAGGATCAGATGACCTTTGCGGATGCGCTGCGCCTGGCGCAGGAAAACGGCTATGCGGAAAAGGATCCGACCGCCGATATTGAGGGGATCGACGCCTGCCGCAAAATCTGCATCCTCGCCTCCCTTGCCTTTGGCAAGCATGTGTATCCTGACAGCGTCTATACCGAGGGCATCACAAAAATCCATCTGCGCGATGTGGAATACATCCGCAGCTGGGGCGGCGTGATTAAGCTGCTTGGGCGTGCAAAACGCCTGGAGGATGGCAGGATCAGCGCTATGGTCAGCCCCGCCGTTGTAGAGCGCCACAGCCAGCTTGCCGGCGTGGATGATGTGTTTAACGCAATCCTGGTGCGCGGGGATGCGATTGGGGATGTCGTCTTTTATGGCCGGGGCGCGGGTAAAATGCCTACGGCAAGCGCCGTCGTGGCGGATGTGATTGACTGTGCAAAACACCTCAACCGTAAAAAGCTCTTCGGTTGGGGCAACAGTGAGGAGGGCTATGTGGCCGATTACCGGGATATGCGCACTGCCCTGTATATCCGCGCGCAGGCCGCACAGCCGCAGGAGGCTCTGCAGGCCGCTCAAGCGGCCTTTGGCAATGTAACCGTTCTCTCCCTGAGCAGCGCCCCGCAGGATGAAATCGCATTTATCACACCGGAGGATACGGAGCGCGCGCTGCAGGCCCGGCTTTCCGCCCTTCCCCAGCTTGAGCCGCAGTCCGTAATCCGCATCACGGATTATTGAGATATTAGGAGGTTATTGCAATGGCACTCATTGTTCAGAAATTCGGCGGCAGCTCCGTCGCCAATGCCGACAAGGTGCGCAACGTCGCACAGATCGTCACACAGACCTACAGCGAGGGCAACGACGTTGTCGTCGTAGTTTCCGCGCAGGGGGACACAACAGACGATCTGATTGAAAAGGCTGCTGAAATCAACCCCAAGGGTTCCAAGCGCGAGATGGATGTGCTTTTAACTGCGGGCGAGCAGATGTCCGCCTCGCTGCTCGCGATGGCGATTGAAAAGCTCGGCTTCCCGGTGATCTCCCTGCTTGGCTGGCAGGCCGGCTTCCAGACCAGCTCCGCCTATGGAAACGCAAGGATCAAATCCATTAAAACAGACCGTCTGCGCGCGGAGATTGGGCGGAAAAATATCGTCGTGGTCGCAGGCTTCCAGGGCATTAACAAATATGACGATGTGACGACCTTCGGCCGCGGCGGGTCA
>USBP01000075.1 GCA_900552985.1 uncultured Oscillospiraceae bacterium | reverse complement strand
TGCAACGCGCCCTTTGGCATCTCGTTTATGCGGCGGCGGGGGCGTTTTTTTGCGGTGCTGGCGGATATTTCACCATAGCGGCGGTGCCCCAAATCATTGCGGCCAGTGCAACCGCTACGTAAAACAGCATCACAGCCACTAAAAGGGCGCCGTTGGCTGTCCCGCCGTAGCGGAACGCATCCCATGAGATGCCCTCCGCAATTTGGGGCGCAGTGTTGACGGTGACCGCGCCCGTGAAGAGGAACATCAGCTTTGGCCAAATGCTGCACTCACGGCGGTAAAAAATCAGCAGCAGGAGCGGAACGGAGAGCAGGATGATATAGCTCCACAGAACGGGGAACATGATCCCATCCCCCTGGAAGAGGAAAAAGCCCAGCTCAGCATCCCGGAGCAACTGCTCTACCGGATCAAAACACTGGCTCAAGCCATACAACACCCAGCATAGCAGCAGAGGGATAGAGAGCAGGATAAGCAAAAAGAAAAACGCTTTTTTGAGCCTGTATTGCATCATAGTGGATTCCTCCGATCACTCAGAGATTGTGCCAAAAGCGATTGCGGCGATTCAACCAACCGCTGCGGGCGCGCTCAGACGGATGCGTGCGCGTTGTGTGTGCCCATGGGAATTCCCTCCTTTTGGAGCCGGAATCAAATGGCTCTTCTTCTACTTCCATTATAACAACCAGCAGAGCGTTGTAAATATTTCTCAGCAAAATTTTTGATATTCTGTCAAAAAATTAGGGGTTTTTCATATAAAATTCAATAACTGTTCACATAGTAGATCTCTGTTCCAGGCATCCGCGCCTGCTTGTTGCATTACGTGGAAAAAAATCTTATAATAAAAAGACTGCAAAGCAGCTGGAATGCAAAAGGAGAAGGAGCGAACGGAATGAACGCAGAGGTTGAAAAACTGTTGGCAAAGGTGCAAAAACCCGGGCGGTACACCGGCGGGGAGCTCAACAGCGTCGTCAAGGAGAAAAGAGCGGTCGATATCCGCTTTGCCTTTTGCTTCCCGGATTTATATGAGATTGGAATGTCCCACTTGGGAATTAAAATTTTATATAGCCTCATCAATGCGCGGGAGGACGCCTGGTGCGAGCGGGTCTTTGCGCCGGCGGCGGATATGGAGGCGCTGATGCGGGAGCGAAAAATCCCGCTTTATGCGCTGGAGAGCGGCGATCCGGTAAAGGATTTTGATATCATCGGCTTTACGATGCAATATGAGCTGAGCTACACCAATCTGCTCAATATGCTCGATTTGTCGGGGCTGCCGGTGCGTGCGGCAGATCGCAAAGCCCTGACGCCTCTGGTGATCGCGGGTGGTCCCTGTGTGTGCAACGCCGAGCCGTTTGCGGAGTTTGTGGATCTCTGCCTGCCCGGCGAGGGAGAGGAGGTCATGAATGAGCTTCTCGATCTCTTCCGGGAATACAAGGCGCGGGGCGAGGGCAAGGAGGCCTTTCTCCGGGCGGCGGCCCAGATACCGGGCATCTACGTCCCGTCGCTTTACACGGTGTCGTATCACGAGGATGGCACCGTGCAGGCCATTACGCCGCATGACGGAGCGCCGGCGAAAGTGACCAAGCGCATCGTCTCCGATCTGGATCAGGTTTTTTACCCGGAGAAGTTTGTCGTCCCCTTCCTCGAAGTGGTGCACGACCGGGCTACCAGCGAAATTTTCCGCGGCTGCATCCGCGGCTGCCGTTTCTGCCAGGCCGGATTTCTTTACCGCCCGATCCGGGAGAAACGGGCGGATACGGTCAACCGGGATTGCAAACGGCTGTGCGAGACGAGCGGCTATGACGAAGTTTCGCTTTGCTCGTTGAGCACCAGCGACTATACGGGGCTTCAGAGCCTGCTGGACAGATTGTTTCAATGGACGCTGGATGACAGGGTGAATATTTCCCTGCCCTCCCTGCGGGTGGATAATTTTTCGCCGGAGCTCATGGAGCAGATTCAAAAAGTGCGCCGCAGCGGGCTGACCTTTGCGCCGGAGGCGGGCACGCAGCGCCTTCGCGACGCGATCAATAAAAACGTGACGGAGGGCGAGGTCATGCGCACGGTGCGCAGCGCCTTTGCGGGCGGCTGGACGGCGGTCAAGCTCTATTTCATGCTCGGCCTGCCCACCGAAACGCTGGATGATGTGGCCGGCATCGCACAGCTTGCGCAAAAGGTGGTGGACGCCTACTACCAAAACCCGGATAAGCCCAAGGGCAAAAGCGTACAGGTGAGCATCAGCGTCGCCTCCTTTGTGCCCAAGCCCTTTACGCCCTTCCAGTGGGAGCCGCAGGATACAATGGATATGCTCTATGAAAAACAGCGCCATTTGAAGGCGAGCGTAACCTCCCGCAAGATCAAGGTCAGCTGTCACGATGTGCAGACGAGCTTTCTGGAGGGGGTGTTCGCACGCGGCGACAGGCGCCTTTGCAGCGTATTGGAGTGCGCGTGGCGTAAGGGCTGCAAATTTGACAGCTGGGATGACCAATTCCGCTTTGACTTGTGGGAGGAGGCCTTCCGCGAGTGCGGAATCGACCCGCTGTTTTATACCAACCGCCGCCGCTCGTTTGACGAGGTGCTTCCCTGGGATCATATGGATTATGGCATCCGCAAGGAGTTTTTAATGCGCGAAAATGAAAAGGCGCACCGCAGTGAAACCACGCCGAACTGCCGCGAGCAGTGCGCGGGTTGCGGCACAAACCGCTTGAATGGAGGAAAATGTGATGCGCTGTGTTAGAATCTGGTTCTCCAAGGAGGGCCGCGCAAAATATATTTCCCACCTGGATGTGATGCGCTGTATGTCGCGCGCCGTGCGCCGCGCCCGCCTGCCGCTGTGGTATACCGAAGGGTTTAACCCCCATCCCTATATGATGTTCGCCCTCCCGTTGCCGCTGGGCTTTTCCAGCCGGTGTGAATCCATGGATATCCGCCTGGAGAAGGATTTGCCGGATGGCGAAGTGGAAGCGCGCCTGCGTGCCGTTATGCCGGAGGGCCTTGCAATCCTGGCGGTGCGGGAGCCGGTTATGCAGCCTTCTGCCATTGCGTTTGCGGATTATAGCGCAACACTTTCGTTTGCGTCGCTGGAGCAGGCGGATCAGTTTATGCAGGGGGCGGGCACAGCGTTGGCGGGCGAGCGGATGATTGTGCAAAAGCCCGGTAAATCCGGGCGTAAAAAGGTGATGAAGGAGCTTGACCTGCTTGCGCTGATCGCTCAGTGTTCCATGCAGCGGCGCGAGCGGGAGGTAACGCTGCGGATTATCCTGCCCGCCGGCACGCGGACGAATATCAGCCCTCTGTTGCTGTTGGATGCTTTGGAAGCTGCGTCGGGCGTGCCATCCTGTGGACGTGAGATCGTGCGCATACAGCTGCTGACGCAGGAGATGCAGCCGTTTGAGTAGCACAGAGGAAGGGATGCAGAAAGGCGCTCTCTTTCGCGCTTTTCAGCCCTGCTGTGGATTGAATTCCAAAGCGGAATTTGGTATACTATGGAATGAAAGCGTCCAAAAGAAGCGCCCGCCGGTTCGGGCTGTGGGCTTTGACGCAATAAAAAGGGGAGGGCGACTCTTTGCGCAAGGTGCTTCAATACCTCAAGCCTTACCGCGTGGCGGCGGTCCTGACGGTGTTTCTCGTTTTGCTGCATTCCCTGACGCAGCTGATTCTGCCATCTATGATGGCGGATATTATCAATGAAGGGATTTCCCGAGGCGAGGTCAGCTACATCTGGCGTGTGGGCAGCGTTATGCTGGCAATTTCCGCCCTTGGCGTTTTGGTGAGCATATTGGGAAGCGCCTGCTCCAGCAAGGCGTCTACCGGCTTTGGCCGGGAGCTGCGCAAGGCCGTGTTTTATAAGGTGGAGAGCCTTTCGCAGAGCGATATTGATAAAATTGGCACCCCCTCGCTGATTACACGCTCTACAAATGATATCCGCCAGATTCAGGATATGGTGCTTATGGTGCTGCGCAATGTCATCAGCGCTCCATTGATGCTGATCGGCGGTGTGGTGATGTCGTTCATCATGAATAAAAAACTGTCCATGATTATTTTTCTGCTGCTTCCGATCATTTTGGCCATTGCGCTTGTGGTGGTGAAAAAGGTACTGCCGATGTTTGATAAAATGCAGAAAAAGACCGACCGCCTGAATCAGATCGTGCGGGAAAAATTAAGCGGCATCCGCGTCATCCGTGCGTTTAACCGCTCCGGTTATGAGGATGGGCGGTTCGGCGAGGCAAATTTGGAGCTGACAGGCATGGCGCTGCGGATCAACCGGATGTTTGCGGCGCTGATCCCGATTGCAATGCTTCTGCTGTATGGTACGATTGTCACCCTGGTCTGGGTTGGCAGCCGGCAGGTGGATTCCTTTGACCCGGCGACACAGGCCGCCCAGATTGCCGGCACAGTGGGCAATTTGCAGGCCTTTGTGCTCTATTTGATTATGATTATTTTTGCGCTGGTGATGGCGGTTTCCCTTTTTATCATGGTGCCCCGCGCAGCGGTTTCAGCCCGCCGCATTGAAGAGGTGCTGGATTTGGAGCCGATGATAGAGGAGCCCGATGCTCCCCGGGCGCTTCCGGCAGGGGAGAAGGGCAGCCTCGTTTTTGAGGATGTCTCCTTCGCCTATCCGGGTGCAAAGGAGCCGGTGCTCAGCCATATCAGCTTTGAGGCGCATGCGGGTGAGGTAACGGCGATTATCGGCGGCACAGGCTGCGGCAAATCGACGCTGATTAACCTGATCCCCCGGTTTTATGACGTCACGCAGGGCCGCGTGCTGATTGATGGCGTCGATGTTCGCGAGCTGGCGCAGAAGGATTTACACCGCCTGATTGGGCTTGTCCCTCAGAAGGCGTTCCTTTTCAGCGGGACGGTTGCAGATAACCTGCGCTATGGCAAGGAGGATGCCACGCAGGAAGAGATGCTCCAAACGCTTGAGGTTGCGCAGGCACGCTCTTTTGTAGAGAGGCTGCCCAATGGCCTTTATGACATGGTATCCCAAAGCGGGACCAATCTCTCCGGCGGTCAGAAGCAGCGGCTGGCCATTGCGCGCGCGCTGATCCGCCATGCGGAGCTCTATATTTTTGACGACAGCTTCTCTGCTCTCGATTTCCGCACGGATGCGCGTCTGCGCGCGGCAATCCGTGAGCACTATAAAGATGCAAACCTGATCATTGTCGCGCAGCGCGTGGGCACGATTCTGGATGCGGATCGTATTATTGTGCTGGATGAGGGGAAGATCGCCGGCATTGGCACGCATCGGGAGCTGATGGAGCGGTGCAGAGTCTATCAGGAAATTGTGGAATCCCAGATGGCGAAGGAGGAAGTTTTATGAGCAAAAACCGCCCCGCCGGACAGGGAAGAGAGAGCAGCAGGCGCTTGCGCGCAAAGGATTATAATCGCAGCCGGAACCGCCGCCCTCCCAATGAGAGGCCGCGTGACCTGCGCGGCACGGCGCTGCGTCTGGCGGCGCTGCTGAAGCCCTTTTGGCCATCTATGCTGCTGGTGGTGCTCACGGCGATGCTAAGCACGGTCGTCACGGTGTTCGGCCCCATGCTGCTGGGCGACGCGGTGGATGCGATTCAGGAGCAGGTCGAGGTAAAGCTCGCCGGTGGCGCGATGGATTTTGGGGAGATCGGGCGGATTCTTCTAATGCTTGCCGGCCTGTTCGGCATGAGCTCGCTATTAAGCTATGTACAGGCTTATACGATGGCCGGTGTGACACAGAAGGTGGTCTGCTCCATGCGCGAGCAGGTCAATTCCAAGCTTTCGCGCCTGCCGCTGCGCTATTTTGACGGCCATACAAAAGGCGATATCCTCAGCCGGATTATGAACGATATCGATAACGTCAGCAACACGCTGCAAAACAACCTGACGCAGATTTTAACCTCTACCGTGATGCTGGTTTCCGTGCTGGGAATGATGTTTTATGTCAGCTGGCGCATGACGCTCATCGCAGTTTCTGTGCTGCCTGCCTGTCTGATCGTCACCCTGCTGATATCCCGCCGGTCCAGGCGGTATTTCCGGCGCCAGTGGGATCACATGGGTGAATTGAACGGCCATATTGAAGAGATGTATACGGGCCATAATATCGTCAAGGTCTTTGGGCACGAGAAAAACGCGATTGAAGAGTTTGACGATATCAACGACGAACTGTATCTCGTCAGCCGAAGGGCGCAGTTTATCTCCGGCACGATCATGCCGCTGCTGAGCTTTATTAATAATATTGGCTATATCCTGATCTGCGTGGCGGGCGGGAGCTATGTGCTCTCCGGCACGATTTCCCTGGGGGATATTACATCCTTTATCATGTATTCCAAGATGTTTACGCAGCCAATCGCAGATCTGGGCAATATCGCAAATAATATCCAATCGTCGCTCGCATCGGCAGAGCGGGTGTTCCGCCTGCTGGACGAAGAGGAGGAGCCGCCGGAGCAGGTGCGACACACCATTGAAAAGGCGAAGGGCGATGTGCGGTTTGAGCATGTGGATTTTCAGTACCTGCCGGAGAAGCCGCTGATCCGGGATTTGAATCTGGAGGCGAAGCCCGGCCAGCTTGTGGCGATTGTAGGGCCTACCGGGGCGGGAAAAACCACTCTCGTCAACCTGCTCATGCGCTTTTATGATGTGAATGCGGGGCGGATTACGATTGACGGCTGCGATATCCGGGAGCTTTCCCGGGAAAACCTGCGCCATCTGTTTGGCATGGTGTTGCAGGATACGTGGCTGTTTGAGGGGTCGATTTATGAAAACATCGCCTATGGCCGCCCGGATGCCACCCGAGAGGAGGTGGAGGCGGCGGCCCGGCTGGCGCGCGTTACGCATTTTATCCATACGCTGCCGGATGGTTATGATACGCGCCTGGAAGAGGATGGACTCAACCTTTCCCAGGGGCAGCGGCAG
>USBP01000074.1 GCA_900552985.1 uncultured Oscillospiraceae bacterium | reverse complement strand
CCCGCCGATGCGCTCGGCGGATAAGCAAAAGTTCAATGCTTCCAGCGAAACGGGGGCCTGGGCGCACTGCAATCCGCGTGCGCCGGAGGAATCCTCGCAGGAGCTGCGCGCCGCCTACCAGCGGATGCTGGAAAAACGCGGTTAACGCACAGACCGGGAGCCGGGCAGACAAAAACCGCCGTATGCTTTGCGGCGGTTTTTGTTTCTTTAAAGCGTAAAGCAGATGAGCTTTACATAAAAAGACGGACGGTTTCAAAAGTAAAGCGAAACAGCTTTACTTTATTTTTTTGCGTTCTGTTTTAATAAATTACATATCGTTAATATAGTTTTAAGTAACTTTACTACGTACAATTATCAATTATAACAGACAAATTTACATTATGTGACTATAAAAAGTTAATAAGAACCAAAATCAAAAATTTTTGTCAAAGAATATGTTGACAATGATGATTGCAAGGGGTATATTAAAAGAGAACAAAGGAAATTGTTGGAATTTAAACTTTGTTTAATTGTGTGAATATTATTCACATGTCAGCTGAGCGGGGAATAAATTGGCCCCGTGTAAAACGTTGACGCGATCTAATTGGCGCTGGTTTGTATGCACGGCTGGCAATACCAAACGGCTTCTGCGCTGGCACAGGGGGGGACAAGGCCTCTTGCGGCCTTATGCGCGGGCGCCAGAGCAGGCGGCGCGCTCAAAAGGAGCGTGCATAAGGGCACTTGGTAAATTGCAGGGGATTTGATTGCGAAAAGGGAAATCATCACGTTACACATAAAACTCCCAACAGGAAAAAGGAAAATTGTATCAGCTTTGATTTTTACATAGATAATATACAGTTAAATAGAAGCAATCCTTTGTACATACGTATTTTTTGCCTTGTGGGCTCCATCAGGAGCGGGCGGTATGCCGGTTTGACCTGCCGGGCGGCGGGAGGGCCGGGCCCATGTGCTTTTTGTGCGCTGGGGCGTTTCTGCTTTGCCTTTGGCCGCCCCTCTGGTTGCAGCAATTATCCCTACGCCTTCTCTGCACTGGGCATTAGGAGGCTGGGTTGATTGAATATTTTTTAGAAAGGAGATTGGCATGAAAAAGCAAAGATCCAAACGCTTGCTCAGTGTGTTCCTGGCAGCCGTTATGGTGTTTGGTTGCGTTTCCGTCGGCGTCAGTGCGGCATACTCGCCGTATCTTGACGATGCGCTGGTTTCAGGCGGCAACTACAACTCCATCGATCAGGTCACGCTGACCACCGAGCAACAGGCTTCCCTGCTGCTGGACAAGGTCGATCAGGCGCTCGAGGATGCGGGGCTGTCTATTGATATCCCCCTCATCGGCACGCTGGATTTGACCTCTGTTGACGCTGCGCTGGGTTCTATCTACAGTGTCACAGGTAACTGGCTGTTCGGCTCTGCCACAGTCGGCGACCTGGTTGTGTTGGAAGATAACCGCAGCGACATCGCGACGATCCGCCGTTCTAGCGAGGGCTATTATGACGACGACGTGCTCGCCAGCGTTGTGACCTATCTTGGCCACTGCGCGCCCACGCTTGCGAAGATCATTGACGATACTTTTGATTGGAAGATCGTCAAGGGCTTCCTTCCCGCGGAGGTTCGTCTGATTCTGGATGACATCCCCGGTTTCATCAAAGAAACGCTGTGGGATCTGATTCATCCAACCACCAGCGATCCCTACAATGGGCAAACTCTTGATCAAATCGTGCAGTACGTGCTCGATAACCAGATTGGAGGGCACAATGCGGAGGCACTCGGTTTTGAGGGCCTGCTGCCCGGCTTTGAGCTCAATCTGGCAACCGATAACGCCTACCGCGCTATTGAGGAGGTTGCCTACTCGGCAATGAATGAGTTCCTTGTTCCGCTGATGAACAGCGGCCTCAAGGGCGTCATTCAGGATGCCATGGTCGCCAATGCCCAGAAGGGCGGCCACCTGGAGGATCTCGTCAACCCGGACTATATCGTAACGGAGTTCGAGTATGACCGCACCAAAGGTTTCACGGAGCAGATCAATGCAATCCTTGGCCATTATGTGGGCGAGATGCTTCAGCCCGATCAAACCCTCTTCACCTGGCGGCTGATTGCGAAAGCCAGGCCGACCTTGTGAGGACGAATATTGAAAACCTCCTCAAGGTCATCATCCCGCTCGGCGGCGACACCGTCGATCCGTCCAACTGGACGACGCAGCAGCTCGGCCGGTATGTGGCCCGCTCCGCAGTGCAGGAGTTCGTCAAGCACGTCGAGGTCCCGGAGAATGCAACGCTCCGTCAGATCGCCGTGCTCGGCATGAAGGAGTTTATTGCTTCCATCGTGCCGGATGCGACTTACACTGTCACGGATGAGGATAGCAACGAGGCCATTCTCGAGTGCGCCAAGGTCATTGGGGTGTTCTATTTCAACAACCTCTTTGATTTCCAGTGCCCGGAGAATGTCACGTTCGATCAGTTCCTCGCAAACCTGCTCGATTATGCGATGCAGTATGCAAACGGCATCGTGGCGACGAACAGCGCGGATCAAACCGTGTGGCAGAAGCTGGATACCATCATCTTCTCCATCGCGGATAAGCGCTGGTTCAACTATGAGGATATGTTCCGCACAGAGGCCGGCGTGGCCGGCACGGCGGCTGACCTCACGGTGCAGAGCCTTGTCGAGTATGTGCTGGATACGTTCCTCGATCTCGATTTCGAGGCGCTCTTCACCTTCTTTGACCACAATGAGAACAGCTCCCTCAACACCATGACGGCGAGAGGCGTGCTCATCGAGCTGGTCACGAATATCGTCAACGGCGTTGTGCCGGGCACAATCCCGAGCGATATCACAACCTTTGAGGATGCGCTGAGCACCACACGGCTGAAAGCAGCCTTCACAACCCTGCTGCAGGGCCTTTCCTCCAAGCAGGGGACGCTGCTTCCCTCCGTGCTTAACCTGTTGACGGGCTTCATGGGCTCTGCCAATGAGCAGTCCCTCGGCAAGGCGAATCTCAGCATTGCGGATCGGATTAACGGCTCGGGCGGCTCTGTGCCGGCCGGCACGGAGATCCGCATCTCCAACCTGACTGCGGGCGTCAACCGCGCGTACCGCGATGCGAGCGGCACCCTGCATCAGGATGCAATGTATAAGATTCAGCCCCTCACGCTCACCTCGGATAATACGGCCATCACGGCCACGCTCCCGGCGGATGTTGGCGCGATCAATGCCAACGACTACTTGGATGTGGCGGTTTCCGGCACAGTGAGCGCGAATACGGAGGTCCGGTTCGACCTGACCTATAACATCCTCGATGAGGATGGCGACGTGCTCAATGCGACGCCGCTTGTCACCTCCACCTATGCGCAGTTCTTCGCCACGGCTGGCAACTATGAGGCCACCACGGCCGAATCCAGCCCGGTGCATAAGACGGCGGTGCTCGCCTTCCCGTCCTATTTGTATATCACGAATATTGACCAGGCGGCCATCTTCTCCGTCACCCTGCGCCACGATTATCAGCTCTTTGGCAGCGATAACGACAGCCAGCAGATCGTGAAGGCGAATGTCTCCGGCACGCTGCCGAGCTATCTCACCGCCAATGTCCCGGCCGAGGGCGGCATCTTCACGCTGGATGGCGTGTCCGTGAGCTCTACCGCCTCCTACGGCACGGCAAACCCGTATCTGGTCAACCGCATGCCGGATGACCCGCAGCCCTATGGCATCTACCCGCTGCAGATCAGCTTTGATCTCGAGGGCGGTGCCAGCCATGAGACGGTCACCACCGGCGCGCAGAACCATACCATCGTTGTTTATAACGATTATGGCCTGCCCGGCCTGCTCGATGCAATCGACAGCGCCGACCGCCAGTATGCGGACTATGCGGATGCTTCCGCGGAGTGGGCGGCCTATCAGAGCATCCTGAAGGATGCCTACGCCCTCGTGGATGGCAACCCCGACCATGCGAAGATGTTTGACGATATCGTTGTGGGCGATGTCACCTACGACAATGCCTATGAAAAGATGGTTGAGGATGTCAACGCCGCTGTGGAGGCGCTCGACGCCAAGCTTGCCGATACCAACGCGGAGCAGATTGCCGCGCTCAAGGCAGTGCTTGAGCAGCAGGAGAGCTCGGATTACTTTGACTTTGTCAACTATGAGCTCTTCACCTTCCGCCGCTGGCAGAGCTGGTTCAACCATGCGTGGAGCCTGGTCAACTCGGAGGAGCCCGTCCGCTCGCTGGATATCCTGTATGCCCAGCATATGGTCGAGCTGCTCTACCCGCGGATGATCCCGCAGGCAGCCGATAAGACGCAGCTCAACGCCGCGATCGCAGATTTCGGCACGATTTCCAGCAGCGCCGGCTATGCGCCGGATACTTGGGCGGATTATGCCGAGGCCAAGGCCTTTGCCGAGCAGGTGAGCGCGGATGGCGCCGCCGTGCAGGGCAAGGTGAATGCGGCCCGCGTCGAATTGATGAAGGCGCACCGCAACCTGAAGCCGGAGTGGATTATCCCGGCGGATGACTCTCTGGTGGTTGATTCCCGCCAGATGTTTATTTACGGCTTGGTAGAGGGTGCTACTGATCTCGAAGTGGATAGCCTTGCCACGCCGGTAAGTGGTGCAACGCTGACTTACGATATGCTGGGTGATTATCTTGGAACAGGATCCTATGTATACGTCACGAATGGAACCGAGCAGGTAGCACTTTATACAGTGGTGCTTTTTGGCGACCTCAATGGAGACGGTGCAATTGATGAGGCCGACGAAGCCATCATGAGCGGCTTGGTGGATGGCACGGGGGATACCGCGAAATTCTTCGCGGGCGGCCCGTTCTTCACCGCAGCCGACTTGAATGGGGACGGCGTGATTGATGCTGCTGACCAATCTCTCCTGGAATCCGGGGATTTTGATCAGCAGGGCCCCGCTGGCTCAGGCTCAGGCTCATAAGCACACTCCTTTCTTTTCCCTTCCCTCATCGACATTGATGGGGGAAGGGGGACAGTCAAATTTCTTCCCCCCGCCGTTACAGGCGGGGGGGGAAGATCGTCGAAATGATTGGAATATGCTCCTATGCTCTTGTTTGTGCACGAAGCGGCACGACGAAATATATTTTACATTTTCGTGCAATAATGTTAAAATAAAAACGCCCTATCAATTCGTGCACGAATAAGAGCATAGGAGTACTAATTAAGAAAGGGTTGGTGTTCATGGGTCAGAGAGGCAAGCATTTCCGCCGGGGATTGTCCATTTTACTTTCCCTCTTGATGATCCTTGGCGCTGTACCACTATTCTCTTTTGCAGCAGAGTTGGCAGATGTTGTTGAGGTTTATGCCAAAAGCGCAGATTATGTCTATTTAACCAAAGCACTTTTAGAAGATGAGAGCCAAAATACTGCTATAGTAGGAACTCGGCTTGGAGATTATCAGTTTCGAGCAAATGATTTGACGGTTCCTCTTGAGGAGGGCGAGTTTACCCACCGTGGCGTAACCATGAAATATTACGACCCGGAAACTGGGAAAACTAAAAACTGCCTTGCATCGAAGTGCACCGTTGAATTTGTGAATAAGGACGATGTAGTAAAAAACGTCGGAACTAATAGAGAACTTGTTCGAATTTCTGGCAATCCATATGGCATTCCTATATGGGTAGAGTATTGGTTCACGTTTGAGGCGGTTGAGGGAAGTGGAATTTCCCCCGCAGAGATTACAGAACCTCCTGTCGTTTCTCCGGCTAAATATGTGGAGAATATGACAGCCTCTGATCTGACGTTGACCGGCGGCAAGGCGAATGTGGAGGGGACCTTTGCCTTCACTGAGCCGGATCAGGCGGTTTACCCGGCGACGACGGAGGTTTCCGTCACCTTCACGCCGGATGATCCCACATCGGCCGAGGCTGTCACCTTCACGGTGCCCGTCACAATCGAAATGGGCGACATCGTGGTGACCGAGGCCCCCACCTATCAGTACACCTACCAGCCAAACAGGGAACTGCGATATGCTTTCTCTGGTGCAGAGCTGGTAGAGGAAGGCGAAATGGCGCCTTCTCTTTCCGCCGTCAAGGTGGATTTCTATGGGGAGCACGGCTCGGGCTACTCAGATGAGCAGGCCAGCAAAGCGCTGCAGGTTGGCGAGCACACGGTGACCGCCAGGATGACCGCAAAGAATTTCAATGAGGCGTTCCACCCGGTGAAGATCATCGTGACGCCTAACTCCACCACAGCGCTGCCTCTGAGCGCTGTCGTAACCGAAGAGAACACCCTGCAGCTTAGCGTGCGCTACAGCGACTACCAGTATGGCACTTGTAACGGCACTGTGACCTACAAGGTCAACGGTGAAGTGGCAGCTGAAGGTCAAAAGATTGATGCTGTAGTCACCTACCCGGTCACGGAGAGCGGTTCTTACGAAATCGAGGCGGTTTACACGCCTGCCGAGGGAGATGGCTTCCATTTCCTCCCCGCTTCTGTCACACGTGAGGTTGTGCTGCCGCACACCGTCACGGTGGAGGGCGGCTCCGGCTCCGGCTCCTACAGGCCGGGCGATACCGTCCGCGTGGAATTCGATACCACATTACTGGGCAAATACGACGTCTTTAACGGCTGGGGGATCACCAATGCCGCAGGCGAGACGTTAGATGTTGGTGTCGTTGACCTCACGCAGCGGACCATCTCCTTCACCATGCCGGATGAGGCTGTCACAATCACGGCGGATACCTCCTTCTCCATCCAGCTCTTCTTCCAGAGCATTGGGGAAGCGATCCTCAACTTCCTGATGAAGGTTGTGGAGTGGTTTATGGGCCTCTTTGACGGCTTGGGATCACTGGTTGGCTGATCCTGGCTCGCCCTTCTGTTTTGTTGGTAGCTTTCCCCGGGTGATCCTCTTCCCCGGGGGAGGTTGCTCATAAAGGGTTGCGCACCCTGTATGCCACGGTTGGTGGCGGCCCTGCATGGCTTGGCTCCC
>USBP01000073.1 GCA_900552985.1 uncultured Oscillospiraceae bacterium | reverse complement strand
CCGCCTTCTGGCCGATATGACGGATGCCAAGCGCAAAAATCAACCGTGCCAAATCATTTTGCCGGGAATGTGCAATCGCAGCGACGAGGTTCTCCGCTGATTTTCTGCCCATCCGCTCAAGCGGCTCCACCTCCTCCACACGCAGCCGGTAAAGATCCGCCGGCGTGCGCACAAGGCCCTGCCCGACCAGCAGCTCCACCACCGCCGGGCCGAGGCCTTCAATATCCATTGCATCGCGCGAACAGAAATGGATAAGCACCCGCATCAGCTGGGCGGGACATTCCGCATTGTTGCAGCGCAGAGCGGCTTCCCCCTCCTCCCGATACACCGGTGCGCCGCAGGAGGGGCAGCTTTTCGGCATTTCATAGGGCCGAGAATCCGGCCGGTGCGACACAACAGAAAGCACCTCCGGAATAATATCGCCCGCCTTGCGCACGATCACCGTATCGCCCAGACGGATATCCTTCTCCCGGATCATATCCTCGTTATGCAGCGTGGCACGACTGACAGTGGAACCCGCCAGCAGAACCGGCTCCAACACTGCCGTTGGGGTGAGCACGCCTGTGCGGCCGACATTGATCTCAATATTCAGCAGCGTAGTTATTTTTTCCTCAGGAGGATATTTGTAGGCCAGCGCCCATTTAGGGAATTTTGACGTGCTGCCAAGCGCTTCACGCTGTGAAAACCGATCCACCTTGACCACCGCGCCGTCGATATCAAACGGCAGCGTCCCGCGGATTTCGCCAATACGCCGTATCTCACCGAGCACGCCCTCAACGGTGTCATACCGGCTATAAAAGGGGATGGTGTGAAAGCCCAGTGTCTTCAGATAATCCAGTGATTCCTGATGGCCGGAGAGTTCTTTCCCCTCGATCTGCTGGATATTGAATACAAAAATCGAAAGCCCGCGGGAGGCGGTCACGCGCGGATCCTTCTGCCGCAGAGAGCCTGCGGCCGCGTTACGCGGGTTTTTGAAAGGCTTTTCCTCCCGGAGCTCCTGCTGCTCTGTCAGCTTTAAAAAGGATTCCCGAGGCATATAGACCTCTCCGCGCACCTCCAAAAAGGGCAGCGTCTCCCGAAGCCGCAGAGGAATGTCGCGGATGGTACGCAGATTCTGCGTGATATCCTCCCCGACTTGCCCGTCGCCCCGCGTGGAGCCGCGCACAAACAGACCGTTTTCATATTCCAGCGTGACGGAAAGGCCATCGATTTTGGGCTCCACGACATATTGGGCATCCGGCGCCGTCTCCCGCACACGGCGGTCAAAATCACACACCTCTTCCTCACTGAACCCATCCTGTAAACTCTCCATCACAACCGTGTGCGTCACTGGTGCAAATTGCTCGCCTGCCCTGCCGCCAATGCGGCGGGTGGGAGAATCCTCCGTTGCCAGCGCCGGATAAGCGGCCTCCAGCTCCTCCAGCTCCCGCAACAGCCTGTCATATTCATAATCCTCAATTTCCGGCGCATCCTGCTCATAATAAAGCCGGCTATGATAATTGAGCAGACCGCGTAACTCCTCCGTTCTCCTTTGCGCCGTTTCAAATTCCGTCACGTTTCTTCCATCCTTCCTGTGTCAGCGTTATTCCCGCTCTCGCAGCGTAACATGCACCGTATCGCCCGGCTGCTTGCCAAGCTTTGCGCGAATATCCTTCCGAAGCCCTAAAATATGCTCCGGCGTGCCCATTCGAACAAGGCTGCCATCATACGGCACGCCGTCAAAGGTGGCATGCACCTTCACACGGCCCTTGCCAAACGCTTTCTTTACATCGAAGGGGATTTTCACATACGCTCCATCGAGATCGGGCACCTTTTGAATGACTGCGTCAAACACATATTCCTTTTTCTCCATCAAGTGCACTTCCTTTCTCCCCTTATTATGTGTGGGAAAGCAACGGAAAACGCAGCCGCTCACGCTCAAAAATCGTTTCTTCTGACGCCAAAATAAAAAGGGTGGTGTCCTCCTCCTGCAACAACCCCTTTTCTGCTCTAAGCGCTTCCCGCAAAGAAAAGCCAAACTGCACGTTACACGGCTCCAGTCCCGCCAGCGCGTGCAGGATATCCTCCAGTACGGCGCCGGCAGGCGCAAAAAGCTCCTCACAGAAAAGCGTGCCACCCTCCCGCACAGCTACTGCAACCGTATCGCATGATTCAATATACCAAAAATGATCGCAAAAAGGGCCGATCGCGTAAAACATCAGCAACTCTTCACCGCGCGTCAGGGAAAGAGTAGAAAACGGGTTCCCATACTGCCGGAGGCAACGCAGCAGCACGGCACGATCCTCTTCCCGATCCGGCTTCAGACGGCGCACAGGCGGGCCTTGCCTGCCTGGCAAAAAGCAAATATCCTCATACTCCTGCGCTGTACGGAAGCCAAAACGCGGATAAAAATCCAGAACGCTGTCGTTGGCATACAGGTAAATAAAATCGCACTGCCCCTGCCACTCGTTGAGCACCCGCTCCATCAAAAAGCGGCTCAGGCCGCGCCCCCGGTATGCGGGCGCGGTCATCACCGTGCCAAGCTGCACACAATGCAGCGCCTGCCCCCTGTGCTGGAATTCCATCATGGAGGAGGAAACATTCGCCACCGCACATTCCCCGTCAAACAGCGTATGTACCCGATAGGTATCCGACCAGAAGCCCTGCCGATACCACGGCTCAAACTGGAGCGCAAACGTCTCTTCCGCCAAGCGATTAAACGCAGTGCGAAAAGAATGACAATTTTGATAATCACCGTAATATTCCAGCTCCAGGCCGCCAATTGCGCACCGCATATGCTTTTATCCCCCTGCCACGGTCCGAAAAATCAGATCTCTCCGACGAAAGCGCAGGAAAAAGAGCCCCGCCGCCAGCGCCCCGGCAGCCTCAGCAATTGGGAAGGAAATCCAGATTCCATTCACCCCAAGCCACTGCGAGAGCAAAAAGGCCAACGGCACAACCACAAGCAGCTGACGCAGCAGAAAGACCGTTAGGCTGTAGCCGCCTCTCCCCGCCGCCTGAAACAGCGTGGACAAAATGAGCCCCACCGCTGCGAAAAGATAGCTGCAGCTGATAATACGCAGCGCGGGCACGCCAAGCGCCAGCATGCCGGAGGAGGCGTCAAAAAGTAGGAGCAGTTTATCCGGCAGCAGGAAAAAGAGCAGATTCCCTGCCGCCATGATCCCAACCGCCACCAATACCGCACAGCGCAGCGTAGTCAGGAACCGCTTGCGATCCCGCGCTCCGTAATTATAGCCCATAATCGGCAAAGCACCCTGCGTCAACCCGCTGACAGGCATAAACACAAAGGTTTGCAATTTAAAATAGACCCCAAAAACGGATACTGCCAGCTCCGAAAACCGAATCAATATAGAATTAAGCAGCGTGACCAGCAGCGAGCCCAATGCATTCATCAGCATGGCCGGCACACCGACCGCATAGATCTGCGCCACAGCATGAAAATCCAACCTGAATTTTTTCAAATCCATTCGCACATCCTGCTCGCGCAGGAAAAACACCAGAAGCGACAGCGTCATGGATAAAATCTGCCCTATCAGCGTGGCAAGCGCCGCCCCACGGACGCCCATGCGCGGCGCGCCGAGCAGGCCAAAAATCAAAATGGGATCCAGGATAATATTGGCAATCGCTCCGGCGGCCTGCAGCAGCATAGGGGCAAGCATCCGCCCCGTCGCCTGTAGAAGCTTTTCCACCATGATGTGAAACAGCTGCGCAAATGCGCCCAACACGACGATATAGCTGTAATCGCACGCAAGAGAAAATACCTCTGCCGAATCAGTAAACATCCGAAAAAACGGCCGGATGCAGACCAGGCCGAACAGGACAAAGAAAACCGCATGTAAAAACGAGAGCAGAAAGCCGTGGGTAACAGCTGCGTTTGCAGCGTCCTGATCCCCGGCCCCCAGCTTTCTGGAAATATAGGAGTTCGCACCGACACCCGCGCCAACCGCCACCGCCAACACCAGATTTTGCAGGGGAAAAGCAAGTGAAACCGCCGTCAGCGCATCCTCGCTGAAGCGAGCGACAAATATGCTGTCTACAATATTATACATCGATTGTATCAACATGGAAAGCATCGGTGGAAACGCCATGGACATCAGCAGCGGAAGCACAGGCTTGACAGCCATTTTGTTGTGTTGCTCAATTTGCTCCAATGAATGATACATCCTTTCTCAGCAGTTTCAGCCCATCAAGGGCATCAAAAGGGGCGGATTGACTCCGCCCCTCATGCTCTCTTGCAATATGTTTTGACCGGCCTGTCCACCCAGGGAGACCGGCATGATAAGTCAACGATTGGAACCGTTGCCCCGTCTGGAAAAACCGCCGCCATGCTTACTTTCAGAGGAGCGCTTCAGATCGGTGATTTTTTCATCGCTGATTTGCTTAAAACGCGCCATCATATCCTCAAAAGATAAATTCTCCGTTTGTACCGGACGGGAACCCTGCCATACCGGCGGAGAAGAGCGGCGCTGCCCGCCGCCCTGACGCGGCCGCTGCTGCGGCGGCCTCTGCGGCTCCATGGCACGCTTAATCGAAAGGCTGACGCGGCCATCCTGCCCAACGCTGAGCACCTTGACCTTAACCTCCTGATTCTCCTTAAGATAATCACGGATTTCTTTGACATAGGTAGGCGCGACCTCAGAAATATGCACCATGCCCGTCTTGCCGTCCGGCAGGCTGACAAAAGCGCCGAAATTCGTCAAGCCTGTCACTTTCCCCTCAACAATTGCTCCAACCTCTACCTGCATAGAAAAAACAATAGCCTCCTTCAATCTCGTTGACAACGGCTTGGACTAATCCCCTGCCGAAGCGTCTACATACACCCGCTCGCCCGGTTTGATAAGCCCAAGGCTGTCCCGCGCAACCCGCTCGATATACTGCGCCTCATCCGCATTGTCCAGCTTTTTACGTAAGGCTTCATTCTCCTGCGACTGCTGCACACAGGCCTCCTCCAGGCCGCTGAGCACCTGCTCCTGTTCATGGATTCCGATCTGGAGCTGAACCAGCCGAACCGCAAAGGTTCCAGCAACAGCCAACAGCAGCAGAAGGAGGATCACACTGTTTTTCCTTTTTTTTCTTTTTTTCACGATGGATCCCCGCTCCCCTTCTTTGTACGTCGCTTTCTGATTCCAGCGTTCTTTATCAAATTATACAATAAAGTTTTATCATGTTTCAAGTTAAATTTTGATTTCTTTGCAATTTTTTTTGAGGTTTTACTTACAAAAATCCCAATTTTTCCGAAAACTCTTCCAAGCAGGCGCAAAAGGACTCGAAACGGGGTAAAAATCAGGTGAAAGAAACGGCGAACCGTGCGGATCAAAAAGCCGCTCACCCGCACGGCGAGCATGCCAAAGGAAAAATAATAGATCAAAAAGCCCAGCGCTTCCCCCGCAATGATAAAACCGCGGATCTCCCCCTGATTGACGGCGAGCAGGAACAAAAACGTCGCAGCGGCGCAGGTGAGAAAAAAGAGGATATCCTGTAGAAACACCCCCACGCGCCGCATGGTAAACGCCATGCGTACTATACGAAAGAGATCATATACAACACCCAGAAGAAAGCCGAGGCCCAACGCGAGCAGGAAGAGCCGCGTCTGGTCGGCAATGGTCAGCATATACATATCAACGAAACACCTTACTGAAAAAGCCGCCGCTTCTCTGCGGCTGGTCCGTATAGGTCAGGGAGGTGATATGCCCCTCCATAAGCAGTTCGCCCACCTCTACGCTCAAACGATTGATGTGCAGATCGGTTCCACGCACAGTCAGCTCCCCCATATCGGTAAATCCCACCCCCGTCTGTTCGTCAAAGCTGTCCACATCCGACACACCGGAAACCGTGAGCGTCCTCCTATCCTCCAGAATCAAATTGTGCGGCATTGCCGGCGTCTTTTTTTCTTCTGCCATCCTGAAACCCTCCTTTTTGATGCCGGAGCGTCCTCCGCCCCTTCTCCCCATGCATATGCATGTACGGGCGGCGCATAGAACAAAATCTCCCTCGCCTCCGCATGAAAAACCCCGGCGCTGGCAATAATTTTAGGGAAGCTCCGGCCCGCTGCCGCCATGCCGGCGGACCATCCTGCGGCGGCCGCTTGCCAAACGGCGCCGAATCCGGCGAGGGGGAATCGATATGCAATTCAACAAGGTTGAAATCTGCGGGGTAAACACGGCAAAACTGAAGGTGCTCAAGGAATCGGAAAAAATGGAGCTGCTCCGCCGCATAAAAAATGGGGATATGAAAGCGCGCGACGAGCTCATCAGCGGCAATCTGCGGCTGGTGCTCAGTGTGATCCAGCGCTTTGTCAACCGTGGAGAAAACCTGGACGACCTGTTTCAGGTGGGCTGTATTGGATTGATCAAATCCATCGATAACTTTGACGTAGAGCAGGGCGTCCGCTTCAGCACCTACGCTGTACCCATGATTATTGGGGAGATCCGCCGTTACCTGCGCGATAATAATTCTGTACGTGTAAGCCGCTCCATGCGGGATACCGCCTACCATGCCATGCAGGTAAAGGAACGGCTGGTCAACGAGCTGCAGCGCGACCCCTCGGTGGAGGAGATCGCCAAAGAGCTTGGATTGCCAAACGAGAGATTCGTGCTTGCCATGGAATCCATTGTGGAGCCGGTCTCGCTCTATGAACCTGTTTATTCCGACGGGGGCGATACAATTTACGTCATGGATCAGATCGGCGACCATAACAGCGATGATAACTGGGTGGATGAAATCCTTCTGCGTCAATCTATCCGGGAGCTCGGCCCCCGGGAGAAAAAAATCCTCCGCCTGCGCTTTCTGGAAGGGAAAACACAGATGGAGGTTGCAAAAGAAATCGGCATTTCGCAGGCGCAGGTTTCCCGGCTGGAAAAGGGCGCGCTCAGCCAGATCAAAAACCAGGAAAATTAAACCTGCATAAATCCCTATCCTTTCTGAAACATTCAGATATCCACAGCGCGGGCA
>USBP01000072.1 GCA_900552985.1 uncultured Oscillospiraceae bacterium | reverse complement strand
GCCCTTTGGCGGGCAGATACTCTGCCTGAACGGGAATTATGATCCTGTTCGCAGCCGCCAGCGCATTGACCGTAAGCATCCCCAACGAGGGCTGACAGTCAATCAGGATATGGGAATATTGTCCCTTCAGTGTGTCCAGATATTGCCGTAAAATCGTTTCACGGCTCATGGCGTTTACCAGAGAAACCTCCATACCGGAAAGCTGAATATCCGCAGGCATCAGGTCAACGCCTTCTGCATGATGCAGAATACCTTCTCCGGGGCGTATAGGCTGATCCATCAGAATTTTGCCCATTGCATCCGACAGTGTAAATGGCAGCTTGTCCGGTTGCGGATTTCCCAAGCTGATTGTCAGGCTTCCTTGTGGGTCCCCGTCTATCAGAAGCACTTTCTTTCCGGCCTGTGCCAGACCTATTCCCAAGTTCGCACAGGTTGTTGTTTTGCCAACGCCGCCTTTCTGGTTGGCGATGGCGATAATTTGTGTGTTCATTTCAGTTTCCTCCTGTGTCTTGAACAGAAGATGGAATGTAAAGAGGGTAAACTACCCCCTTGGGTTTTCTTAAAATCAAGAACATTTCGGCATCCTTTTGATTTAGGATTCATTTATCACGGTTCTGTACCGGACACTCCCATTGCCTGCGACGCTTTTAACGCTCGGACTGTGGCTAAGTGTAAGTTTTCCCCCTGTCCCTGGATCGTGGCCTCAAGTTATCAAGCTCTTTACCGGCGATAGGGAAGTCGCTCGACCCGTAGGCGTCATGGCGTATCACCGGAGTGGCTCTCCGAGGGACGGTTGTACCTGATGTTCTTCTGAATTTTCAAGGTCCATGAGATGTAACTCTCACTTGTAGGCCACGGCAGAGGCCGTTTGTTGCGCAAAAAATAAAAAAAGGAGCAGAAAATTTTTCTGCTCCCTGTTGTGACAAGGTATAACAACCTTTTATTGTGTGTAGCCACGCTTTTTACTCCAATTTCTAATCAACAGTAAAATCGTGTTGTGCATCTGTTCACTATTGTAATGCGAGGGGAAATACTGCTTGATTTCTTCTTCTTCAACAATCATCGGCTCTCTCTGGTTTGGTTTCTTTTCCGATAAGATACAAACCAAGTAATCTTCTGTAAAGTCTGATTCACTGGCCTTTTCTCGGATGGCTTTTGCCTGAGAAATAGATGGGGTTGCTTTTAGTGCTACCATTACCTTATATAGTAGCTTCTGTTGCTTCTTGTCCAAGTAGGAAATAGATACTGCTGGATTCAATGCCATTTTTCGATTATCAACCATTTCAAGAATTTCTGGTATCAATTCAGTAAGACGGATATAGCGAGAAATTTGGTTGCGACTTTGACCGACTTGTTCAGCAATTAACTCTCTGGATTCTTTTCCAACACACTTCCGCCCAAGTTGGGCGGAAGTAAATCCTTTGCGCCCCTGATGGCTCATAGCTACCAACTTCATTTTGTATGCAAAGGCTCTTTCACTTGGGAGAATCGTCTCACGCTGAAGGTTTGCATCTACCATGTTTACAACTGCCTCATCATCCGTCATGGACCGAACTAAAACAGGCATTTCAGAGTAACCCAATACTTCACAAGCCGCTTTGCGTCGATGACCAGAAATTAGTTCATAACAATCCTCACCAATCTGGCGAGCCACCGCTGGATGAATTACACCGTGAATTTCAATGCTCTCAACAAGACGCCGAAATTCCTCATCGTCTCGTACCTGAAAGGGATGATTCTTAAATGGCTTCAGCTGTTCCAAGGGAATGTTTTTTACTGCTTGCCTTTGATCGTCTCGTCTCATAATGGCCTCCTTTACTGAAAGCTGAATTCGTCCAAAATTACGGAATTGGCTGCTGTGAAAATAGCAGCGAGCATGGACAAAATGTATTTTTGAAATCAGAATACATTTTTGCGTTCCCGTTTAGATTTGTACAAACAGCCCAAAATAACAACAAAAAACCCCCGCACATTGCCCAATTGGGAATGTACGGGGGTTTTGGCGATTAGATATAAACCTCCACGGTCAAATCATGCCATTTTGACGGTTTTATGCCGTATCCATGGGATTTATAGAAGGTTTGCGCTTCATCAAATCCAATGGTGAATGACAGAACTCTTACTTGCGGGGGTTCTTGATAGCAGCCTGTGCCGCGGCAAGGCGGGCAATCGGCACACGGAACGGGGAGCAGGAAACATAGTTCAGGCCAATGTTGTGGCAGAACTCCACGGAGCTCGGGTCACCGCCGTGCTCGCCGCAGATGCCCAGCTTGATGTCGGGGCGGGTCTTGCGGCCCAGCTCCGCCGCCATCTTCACCAGCTTGCCGACGCCGGTCTGATCGAGCTTGGCAAACGGATCGGATTCATAGATCTTCGCATCATAGTACGCATCCAGGAACTTGCCTGCATCGTCGCGGCTGAAGCCGAAGGTCATCTGCGTGAGATCGTTCGTGCCGAAGGAGAAGAATTCCGCCTCCTGCGCGATCTCATCCGCCGTCAGCGCCGCGCGCGGAATCTCGATCATCGTGCCGACCTTATAAGTCATCTCGACGCCCGCATCCGCAATCAGCTTATCCGCCGTGGCGGTAACAAAGCTCTTGACATACTTGAGCTCTTTAACCTCGCCGACCAGCGGGATCATGATCTCGGGCTCAATGTGATACTCCGGATGCTCCTTGTTGACGGCAATCGCCGCGTTGATGACGGCAGTCGTCTGCATCTCGGCAATTTCCGGATAGGTGACGGCCAGGCGGCAGCCGCGATGGCCCATCATCGGGTTGAACTCATGCAGGGAGGCGATGACCTCCTTCAGCTCTTCCACCGTGATGTTCAGCTCGCCGGCGATTTCTGCAATATCCTCCTCCTTGGTGGGAAGGAACTCATGCAGCGGCGGGTCAAGGAAGCGGACCGTCATCGGGCGGCCTTCCAGCACGCGGTACATCTCTTCAAAGTCACCCTGCTGATAGGGCAGGATCTTGGCAAGAGCCTTCTTGCGGGTTTCGGCATCCTTTGCGACGATCATCTCACGCATCGCCTTGATGCGCTCGCCCTCGAAGAACATGTGCTCCGTGCGGCAAAGGCCGATGCCCTCCGCGCCGAACTTCACGGCCTGCGCGGTGTCGCGCGGCGTATCCGCATTCGTGCGGACCTTCAGGGTGCGGGCAGCGTCCGCCCACTTCATGAAGCGGTCGAAATCGCCGGAGATGGTGGCTTCCGCCGTCGGCACAGCCTCGCCGTAGATCTTGCCGGTGGAGCCGTCAAGGGAGATATAGTCGCCCTCGTGATACTGCTTGCCGCCGAGCTCGAAATACTTCTCCTCCGCATGCATGGTGATCTCGCCGCAGCCGGAAACACAGCAGGTGCCCATGCCGCGCGCAACAACCGCCGCGTGGGAGGTCATACCGCCGCGCACCGTCAGGATGCCCTGCGCAGCAGCCATACCCTCGATATCCTCCGGGGAGGTCTCCAGGCGAACCAGCACAACCTTCTCGCCGCGCTCAGCCCACTCTTTTGCGTCCTCAGCCGTGAAGACGACCTTGCCGCAGGCTGCTCCGGGGGAAGCCGCAAGGCCTGTGCCCACCGGCACGGCAGCCTTAAGCGCCTTTGCGTCAAACTGCGGGTGCAGCAGCGCGTCGAGCTGCTTCGGGTCAACGCGGAGAACCGCTTCTTGCTCTGTGATCATGCCCTCGTCCACAAGGTCAACAGCGATCTTCAGAGCGGCGGTAGCGGTGCGCTTGCCGTTTCTCGTCTGCAGCATGTAGAGCTTGCCGTTTTCGATGGTGAACTCCATATCCTGCATATCTTTATAGTGGTTTTCGAGGTTCTGCGCGATGGTGGCGAACTGGTTATAAACCTCGGGCATATCCTGCTTGAGCTGATCGATCTTGCTGGGGGTACGCACGCCGGCGACGACGTCCTCACCCTGCGCGTTGATCAGATATTCGCCAAAGAGAGCTTTCTCGCCGGTGGCCGGGTCGCGCGTGAAGGCAACGCCGGTGCCGGAATTCTCGTTAAGGTTGCCGAAAACCATGGGCTGTACGTTGACAGCCGTGCCCCAGGAGTAGGGGATATCGTTCATGCGGCGGTAAACGTTCGCACGCGGATTGTCCCAGGAGCGGAAAACAGCCTTGACCGCCTCCATCATCTGCTCCTTCGGGTCGGTCGGGAAGTCGGTGCCCTTCTGCTCTTTATAGTAAGCCTTGAAGCGGGCGACGAGCTCCTTCATATCGTTGACGTCAAGGTCGATATCGTTCTTAACGCCCTTGCGCTCTTTGATTTCGTCGATGATCACTTCAAACGTCTTTTTGGAGATCTCCATCACGACGTCGGAGAACATCTGGATGAACCGGCGGTAGGAGTCGTAAACAAAGCGCTCAAACTTCGGGTCGGGGTTGCCGGCGATCATGCCCGCGGCAACCTCGTCATTCAGGCCGAGGTCCAGGATGGTGTCCATCATGCCGGGCATGGAAGCGCGCGCACCGCTGCGCACGGAAACCAGCAACGGGTTCTTCGGGTCGCCGAACTTCTTGCCGTTGATCTCCTCCATCTTGGCAAGGTATTCATAAATCTCCGCCTCGATCTCCGGCGCGATCTTGCGGCCGTCGTCATAATAGCGGGTGCAGGCCTCGGTGGAAATGGTGAAGCCCTGCGGGACGGGCATGCCGAGCCTCGTCATCTGCGCAAGGTTCGCGCCCTTGCCGCCGAGGAGCTCACGCATGTTCTCGTCGCCTTCAGAGAACAGGTAAACGTACTTGTGGCTCATTCCAAATCATCCTCCATTTTTAATATCAGCGAAATCATCAACGATTACGGCTCAACCCTTGAAAAAACGGGGCCGTTTTACGTCATCCTGCATTATAACAGATACGCACAAATTTTTCCATGCATGATTGAGATAAATTCATGTTTTTGGTGTTGTGCTGTTTTGTATATTATAGATACCTTTTTCCATTTCTAAACGCTGCATCCACAGGCAGCAGCAGAAAAGCGGCGCCGTCGGGCTTTTTGAAGACGTCTGTGCACCGGCCATGCTCATGGCCGGTAGTCCGCCCGGAAAAAGGGCGCTTCCCGTTCCTCAGACAAAAGCATCTGGTATTTGCGCGGGTGGCGGTAGGCGTTGCCGTGTACCTCGCTTTTACGATAGCTGCGCAGTTCCTCCATTGGGAAGGGAGCCAAATAGATGCCCTCCGCCTCCCCAGCCTCGATCACCAGGGTATCCCGCGAGCCGTTTTCGCCGGAGCGGTAAGCAATCCCGTCGAACGCGGAGGAGTGCCCGTTGCAGTCCGGCTGCCCATACGCATAGTTCACCGTAGCAATGCCCACCATGTTTTCAAACGCTCGCGCCCGGAGCTGTGAAAGGCGGTTGATCTCCATTGGGCATGCGTTGGGCACCAGAATGACCTCCGCGCCCTTGAGCATCAAAATTCTGGCGCTCTCCGGGAATTCCCGATCATAGCAGATCATCGCGCCGATTTTTACGGGGCCGCCCGCCGTCTCCAGCTCCGCCACATAAAAATCATCGCCTGGGGTAAGGCTGCGTTCTACGTCAAAATCGCAGGTGTGGACCTTCGCATAGGTCAAAACACAGCGGCCCATCCGGTCGAATACACACAGGGTGTTTCGCGGCAGCGGGTCGTATGATTCTAAAAAGGTGATCCCGACCGCCATATCCAGTTCTTTTGCCAAACGGCCGAAAGCCTGCACAAATTCACTTTGCCGGGAGACGGCATCCCGGCGCAGCTGCGCAATATCATGGGTGACGCAGTAGCCGTTATTCCACATCTCGGGGAAAAGCGCCAGATCGGCCCCCATTGCTTTTGCACGGCGGCAATAGGCGGCTCCTTTCGCCCAATTCCCCGCCTGATCCGGGGTGGAGACCATTTGCAGCAGGGCAACCTTAAAAAATTGCATCGCTCTTTCCTCCGTTTTTGTTTTGGGCAGGCGCCTAAGCTCTATAGCTCCACTGTGGCGGTCAGCGCAAAGTGGTCGGAGATGCTGCGCCCCCTCCAGGGCGTTGTAGCGCACACGCGGCAATCCGATACGCTGCCCGGTTGGAGATTGCGCACATAAAAATGATCGATATCGCGCGCAAAGAGCTCGTCCGCCGCGTCGAGCTGGTGATAAAGCGATTTCTGCTTCTGCCGCGCCTCCTGCGCGTAATAAGCTTGCAGGTTCGTATTGTGGGCAGGGTCCCAGGTGGCGAACCCATTGCCCTGGGGCACAAGGCGCGTAAAGCCCCGCTTCGCAAGATGCATAAGCTCCGGCCACGCCGCCTCCGCGTTGAAATCGCCCGCCACAATGAGCGGCGCTCCGGCAGGCACATTTTTCTCCAGCCAATCGCACAGCCGGCGCGCTTCTTCCAGCTTGCAGCGCTCCAACGCGCGCAGCTTCTCCTCCGCCTGCGCGGCCTGTTTTGCAGGGAAGCCCCACTCCCGCGCAAGCTCCGGCAATTTTTTCACATTCTCCGGCGTCACGGCAGGCCCTGCTACCCAATGCGTCACACAGGCATAGAGCGGCGCTCCGCCCAGCAGCGTGCAGCGCGCCAGCACCGCCTGCGTCAGGTTATCAAAGTGGCAGGAGAACACATTGCCGCACCAGCCCTTCCCGCCCAGATGCACACGGCCCTGGTAGGCGGGCGCGAGCGCGGGGCGGGCGAGGATGAGATCCCCCTCCCGCAAATTCAGCGGGAAGCCGAGGCGCCCAGCGCGCACTCCGGCCACGCCCATGTGGCCAAGCGGCACATAGCCCAGCCGATTGGCCAGCCGGCCGCCATAGGCAAACAGCGGGTTCGCCTCGTTGAGGAACACAATATCCGGCTGCTCCTCCTGCAAAACGGCGCACAGGCCCTCAAAGCGCTGCTCCCGTATTTCCGGAGGCTCGTATTCCTCCAGGCGGATGAGCCCCCTGTACCGAAAGCCGGACCAGACATTGAGCGTAAAAAGCTTGATTCGCGCCAAACAAAACCCCTCCCAAAAAGCGCG
>USBP01000071.1 GCA_900552985.1 uncultured Oscillospiraceae bacterium | reverse complement strand
GCGCGGCGGCCGCGGCGTGATTGGTATGTCCCGCCGGGAGGAGGATGTGGCGGACACCATGTTCACCTGTTCTACGCATGATTATGTGATGTTTTTCACCTCGGATGGCCGTGTGTTCCGATTGAAGGGCTATGAGATTCCAGAGGGAAGCCGCACCAGCAAGGGGATGAATATTGTAAACCTCCTGCCAATTACGACGGATGTGAAAATAAACGCCATGATCCGCGTGCCGGAAGTTGCCAATGGGGAATATCTTTGCATGGTCACGCGAAAGGGAATTATCAAGCGTACAGAGCTGGAGGCTTACCGTAACGTTCGGAAAAACGGTGTGATTGCAATTAATCTTGATGAGGAGGACGAGCTCGCCTGGGTCCATCTGACCAGCGGCAGCGACGATTTGCTGGTTGCAACAAGGAAGGGAATGTCCATCCGCTTCCATGAGGAGGACGCCCGCCCGCTGGGCAGGACGGCCCGCGGCGTAAAGGCGATTGAGTTGGCGCCGGGAGATGAAGTGGTCGGTATGGCCGTGCTGAAAGGCGAGGGGACGGTTTTGACCGTGAGCGAAACCGGTTACGGACGCCGCAGCGAAGCGTCTGATTACCGGCTGCAATCCCGCGCCGGGAAGGGCACCATCAATTATCATACAGAAAAGTATGGAAATGTTGCCGCTGTACGGATGATTCAGGAAAACGAGGATGTCATCCTGATCTCTTCCGACGGGATCATTATCCGCATCCCCTCTGATGAGATTCGCCTGTGCGCCCGCCCCTCCAAGGGTGTGCGTGTGATGCGTGTAAACGAAGGGGAAAGGGTGGCTACGCTGACCAGTGCGGAGCATGATGACGGGGAAAAATCAGATTCGCTTCCCGCTGAACAGGCGGAGCAGGAGCCGCAGGAGAATGTACAAGAAGAGCCTGTGGCACAGGCGGAGGAAGAGGAGTAACCATCTTAGCAAGCAAAAAGCGCCTGGCAGGCAGAGCGTGCAAGGGGTTTTCAGCGCTGTAGCGTCCCTTCCTCGAAGCATCCTGTTGCATCAGCGCGCAATTTGTTTTTTCAAAGTCCTGCATATCTTTTCATAGAGTGGTAGAGTGCGCAGGGAAATGGAATAGTATGTGTTTTTTGATTTTCTCTTGCATCCTTCCACTATGTTCGATATAATAAAAGCCATCTTTTTTCACTGACGACAGTTTTCGATAAGGGAGTGTGGGACGCGCGTGAAAGACGACAAACAGTTTGATGCAAAAGAACCAGCGCGGGAAAAAGCACCTGAAAAGGAAAAGCCGGATTGGATGCAGCCGCAGGAAAATGGCAATCCAAATGGCTCTTTTTGGAAGGATCGTTTCATTCCGTTTTGGACGAAGAATAAAAAACGAAACCTAAAGATTTTCTTGGGGGTTCTGGCCGCAGTGATCGTTGCGGTTGTAGTGATTGTGTTCCTCTATGTCAATAATATGCTCAATCTGATTGGGACGGAAAACCCCGACGGACCGCAGGGCGGCATAGAGGATCAGATTTACGATGAGGAAGAGTTTGCGGAGATCGATGGGATCAAGGATGCAGATTCTCTGAAGGATCTGCTCAAAACCTGGGCGACCAACGGCGGCGAGAAATACTCCAGCCGCAATGTGATAAACGTCCTTTTGATCGGGCAGGATGACGGCCGGTCGGATTCGATGATCCTTGCCTCCATCAACAAAAAAACAGATCAGATCACGCTGGCCTCCTTCTTCCGGGATAGTTATTCTTATATTGACTATAATGGGGAAGATCGCTACACCAAAATCAATGCGGCCTATCAATGGGGCGGCGCAGATCTGCTGATTGAGACGCTGGAAAATAATTTTAAAATCAAGATTGATTATTATGTCTCGATTAATTTTGAAAACTTCTCCAAGGCGATTGATGCGCTGGGCGGTATACGGGTTGATGTGCAGCAATATGAGTCAGATTATATCCGCCGGACAAGCCGCCATAAAAACTTTCCGGTTGGAGAAAATGTGCTGCTCAACGGAGATGAGGCGCTCGTTTTCAGCCGGATTCGCAAGAGCGATGCGGATAGCGACGTCAGCCGTACACGCCGTCAGCGTCAGGTGATCTCCGCTTTGATTGCACAGACGAAAAGCGCCTCCCTGGGCCAGCTGAATAGCATGGTAAATAAAATGCTGCCGTATGTTAACACAAATATTCCAAAAACAGAAATTCTTTCGCTTGGAACCCAGGCAATTTTACAAGGATGGATGAATTACCCGATCAACACGATGACAGCTCCGAGCGAACAATATCGGAGGGGCCAGTATATTAACGGGACCTCATTTATCATCGTTGATTATCAGGCAGCCGCACGGGAGCTGCAAATGGCGCTGTATGGCAACAGCAATATCCCGGATGAAGATCATGTTTCTCCCTTTGATCTGGATCTCAGCTATTCAGGCGGCTCGGGCGGCGCCTCCGGAGGCGGCACAACGGCCCTTGTGAGCGAATCTGCCTCCTCTAACTGGCAGGAAACAGAGCCGGTTACCATTGAAGAAGAGCCAACGTGGCCCTGGTGGCTTTCCACCTCCGTTTCCGATCCTCCTGCAACGGAGCCCAGCACAGAAGCCCCCTCTGAGGAAGCCTCTACTCCTGCGGGCGAAGAGGAAGAAAGCACCGCTGCGCAGGGGCAGGAGGATACCACCAGCAACAAAGGGAATTTATTTTAATGAGAAAGAAATATCGGCGGCTGGAAAAGCCGTCGGTATTTTTTCTTTAGAAAAGGAGTGTGGGCGATGTTAGAGGTTGTTTTCAGCGAGAGTGCTGCGGGCAGTCTAAAGCAGGCGCAAAGCTATGGAAAGGGAACATACAGGCCCGCCTCCATAGGCATGATTCTGTCGGGAACAGATCGAGAAGCTTCAAAAGCGGAAAAAAAGGCGATTCAGCGGAGGTTGGAGGAAGAAGAGCGTTTGAAATGGGAGCAGGCCGTTCTGATGGGGGGCAAAGTCGCAGATATCTTTTATTTTCCGCTTGTACACAGCGTTGGGGATATTTCGGGCAATGCCATGGGCGCAGAGCGCGTCAAAACGCTGGAGAAATTGTTTGGCAGTTATCCCAGTGGTGAGGGCGCAGCAGCGGCAAAAGTGATTGTGCAGCGGGCGAGTGAGAGCCTGGCGCTTCTCCAACAGCGGTTGTCGGAGGGGGAATCCCTCCGCATCTGGTATAGCGAACAGGCCGACGAGCTGTGTGGTCTATTTTGGTTGATGGCGCAGGTGTCGCAATGGGAAGGCGCTCCGGCGATTGATTTGGTAGAGCTCCCAGGCTGGGAACTGCGTGAGGATGCAGTGGTGACGCATAGCGCGGGATGGGGCGAAATTGCGCCGGGCGATTGGCAACCTTATATCAGCCTGCAAAAGAGGGCGGAGCCCGCTTTTATTCCTGCCGCCGCCTCGCGGTGGCGGGAGCTGCAAAGGGAAAACGCTCCTCTGCGCGCCGTTATAAACGGCTGTCTGCAAAGCGTACCAGCGTCGTTTTATGATCCCTTTCTCCTTTGCGAGATCGCTGCGCAGAGTGATCCTTTCCATGAGGCAAAATTAATTGGGAAAATTTTAGGCAAATATCACCTTGGAATTGGCGACGGCTGGCTTGCCATGCGCATTGAGGCGATGATCGAAAGCGGGCAGTTGGCCGCCGTTACAGCAGCCGGGCCGGGGGATCCAAGCTATTGCCGCCTTTTAAAAAAGACGATTTCATTCGGTTGAAAAGGGCGCTGCGCCACGCGCTTGATTTTGCGGAAAACCGGAGGCGGTTTTAAATGAACTGCACCCTGTATAGCAGTTACCTTTTTTCAATTAGAGGCATTGTTTTATGCACAGGTGCTTTGTTCTTGCCTTTCGTATTATTTTGTAAAATGGCTCCTCAAAAGAGCCTTCCCGGAAGCGTATTCCAAAAATTTTTAAGCAACAACACCAAAATGTGAGGAGCGGGTGCGAATGGATCAAAAGGGGAAAGGGCTGCGGTCAAAACCGGTTTTCAATGAAAACGTTTTCCTGTATAATGGGCCGGAAGGCTTCCCTTACAAATTTTGAAGGAGGTGCCGCCCATGGGGCAAACGCTTACAGACAGAGTGCAGGCTGCAAAAACGTCTGGTACAGAGCTGGATGCTTTGCTGAAGGAATACCGCCCCTTTATTCTGTCAGTCATATTAAAAAGCTGCCCGAAAGCGTCGGAGGATTATGTACAGGCCGGGATGTTGGCGTTTGCGCAGGCTGTGCAAGGCTTTGATCCGGGGAAGGGCAGCTTTTTATCCTTTGCCAAGCTTTTGATCAGCAGGCGGGTCATTGACTGCATCCGGCGCGATGCGGCAGGGAGAGAGACACCCCTTTTGGATCAGGAGAACGAAGAAAGCCGTGCTTTCATCGATGTGGCTTCACAGCACGCCCACCGCCTGCAAAGCGAGCAGGAGGCCCGGCGGGAGGAAATCAGGCTTTTGGCCGAAGAGCTGCAGGAGTGGTCGATCTCCTTTCAGGAGCTGGCGCAGGCGACGCCGCGCCATGATTCCACACGAAAGGCCTGTAAGGCCGCAGTGTATTATCTTCTACAGGATACGCAGATGCTGGAAGCATTTCAGCGTAAGCGCAAGCTGCCGGTAAAAGTGCTTGCCAAAGCGCTGGGTATCAAGCCCAAGGTTTTGGAGGATCACCGCAGATATCTGGTGGCAGCGGTGCTAGTGCACAGAGGGGATTATCCATATATCCGGGAATACATCCGTTTGAGAGGGCCGGAAGGAGGCGGGCAGCAGTGAGACGGGTTTTGGTAGTAGAGATAGATGGTGGCCGCGCAGTCCTTTTGGCGGAGGATGGCGGGTTTTATACAGTCGATGGGCAGCCCGGCTGGGAAGTGGGTATGGAACTGGATGCCGATTGCCTGGAGCTTGCCCTGCCTGAACGGGAAGAAGCTCCAGAGGAAAAAACGCCCGCTCAGGGCCGTGTGGTTACACTCCGGCGTATCAAAAAATGGGTGATTGCCGCTGCCGCATGCATTGTGCTGTTTCTTGGTGTGCAGCAGGGCTATCAAATGCTTACCACGGCAGCTGCCAGCGTCGAAATTGCAATCAACCCGGTTGTGCGCATCGAGCTCAACCGTTTGGGCAGGGTGATAGGCCTGGTTGGCATTAATGAAGATGGAAAGGCCCTGGTGCGACAGGTAGAGGCCGCAAGTGCGGATGCATCGCAGGCGATGCGCCTGATTCTCAACCAGGCAATTGCAGACGGTTATTTTTCTGAAGAAGGGAAGGATATTTTGATCTCTGTGGCCGGAGCGACAGCGCAGAAAACGGAGCAGCTCGAAAAGGATATGACAGACACGGCAAATCAGGTTTTTGCAGAGAGGGGAATCGACTCAAAGATTTCCGTTCGCAGGCAAAGCTTTGATACGGCGCAGCAGATGCGCGCCTATATCGATTCGCTCGTGGCGCAGGGGATGAGCCTGGAGGATGCCTATGAGCAGGCAGGGCTGGGGGAGGATTTTCTTGATCTGATGGGCGTTCGTGTGCATGGGGATGGAAGCATTGAGCTGCGGTTTACGCAGGATTTTTCCCTCACCGGGCGGGAAATCATTTTGATTACGCCGGCTGGCGGCGAGCCGGTCGAGGCGAAGCTGGTTGAGGTGAAAGACGACCGCTTTTCCGTTGCGGCACAGGGCGTTTCCAGCGGCTCCGTCTGCACGGTACAGGTTTCCGGCATGAGGGATGAGCAGGGGGAAGAGCGCTCCTTTACTGCAAATTTTTGCTATCAAAAAGGCCGCTATGCACGCTATGAGGAGGCGGAGGACCTGCTCAGGCTGGAGTATATGGCGGATGGAAAATTCGGCATCCGGTTTGAGGAAGCGGAGGATATTTCTCCTACCGGGCAAGAGCAGGCGGTGCTGCTTACGCGCGAAGGCGAACAGATTGCCTGTGAAATCGCGGGATATGAGGGCGGATATTGGTATCTCACCGCGCCGGGCCTTTCACCCGATGCCCTTATCACGGCGGCAATTACCAATGTGCAGATTGGAAAAAGCGCCCAAACACTGTATGGAGATTGCCTCATCGCGCAGGCGGAACTGCCGGTGATTGAGCGCACGGAATTCCATGCGGAGGGAAATCTCGTGGAGGTCACATTCCAGGAGGAATTGAATTGGCAGGAAAGCCTGTCGGCAGCCGCAGTGGCGGCGGATGGGACCAGGCTTTCAGCAGTAGTTGTGGAGCAGCCGGATGGCGATGCGCTTCGGCTGCGCTTTGACGGCCTCCAGGCGGGCGGGCGCTACCGTCTGGAGGTGACGGGCTCGCCCTTTGCGCTGACTGTCTCCGGCGCGTTTACCGCCTCCAACGGGGCGGAATGGGAGCGTGATTGACCCCTGCGGGGGAGCGTCTTTGCAGGCTGTCCACCGTGTCAAAAGGGCCGCCCCCGGCAAAAGCGTGAGATAAAATAAAAAACTCCGTTGCAATATCTACAAATAATTGTTATACTGAATGCGGATTTTTATTGCCTGCGGCATGCCGCTTGAGGCAGATTTTATTGCAAAGGGAGAATGATGATGGCAGAGCAGAACAAAATGAAGCTCAACTATAAGCTGACGTTCCTGATCGGTTTCGGCTTTATGGCGAGTTCAATTGCCTGGGCGGTTTATAACGCCTATGTCCCGCCGATTCTGGACGATATGCTGTCCGCTTCACCGGCTGTTATGGGGATTGCGGAGAAGGTGCCGTGGCTGGCGAATCTGTTCGGCGGAGAGGATGTCGTCGGCAGGGGCGTAATCGGCGGCCTGATCGGTGCCATCATGGTCATTGACAATGTGTTTGGCGTGATTTTTCAGCCGCTGTTCGGCAAGTTTTCCGACCGGACGCACAGCCGCTTGGGGAAGCGCAGGCCCTACCTGCTGTTTGGCATCCCCGCTTCGTGCCTTTTCTTTATCCTGATTCCGCGCATGCCGTATATCTGGGCGCTGATGCTGTGCGTCATCTGCTTTAACCTGATTATGTCCCTGTGGCGCTGGTGGAGGAGCAGTACCTGGACGTACT